>JAYTXO010000188.1:0-19807 GCA_043742905.1 Microbacteriaceae bacterium
CCGTGAACGCGCTGCACCCGGAGCGGCGAATCCAGGTTGATGCGGTCGTAGGCCGCGCGAACCCGGTCAGCGTAGCCGTCCTCTAAGGAGGGGTACACGGCCGCGGCGGCGTCGAGGCGAGCATTCAGGCGGGCGACCAGTTCGGCCAACTGGTTCCGGCCCCAGGTGTCGACCGGCAGCAGCTGCCGCATCTGATCGTGCACCAGAGCGAGGGTGACGCCCAGACGCTCGGACTCACCGGCGAAATCGCCTCCCGCATCGCGCGCGCGGATGTCATCGTCCTGCAGGGCCCGGACACTCGCCCGTGCCGAATCCCACCCGTCGGTCGCCGATCGCTGATACGCGCCGACCATCGCGAGATCGACATCCCCACTGCTGATCCAGCCGAGGAGGGGCGAGATTTCTTCGGAGTTGACCAGGGTGAGAGCCTCCTGCACTTCGATGTCGGGGTTGCGGCCCGGCACCAGTTTGCGAAAGAACTTGACGAGCGCATCGCCAGCGATCACCGAGGTGTTGCTCTGCTCGGCGCCCAGCAGCACGGTGTCTGGATCGCGCTCGAGAGCAAAATCGCCGAGCCGACCGTACTCGATCCCGCCGGTGGTCTCTGCCTCGAGAGCGGCCGTCTCCACCGGATCGCCCGAGAAGCCGGCCAGCAGCACCCGCCGTGCCTCCGGATCGTGAAGGGCGTCGTACACGTAGAAGACCTCGTCACCGCTCGCGTCCACTCCCACGAATCCGGAGGACAGGTCCTCACGGAATTTGAGGCGATATGACAGCGGCACGTTGTATGTCGTAAGTACACCGCCGCTGCCCGTCGTGACGAACTCGAAGCGCACCCCGAGTCCGGTCGCCGGGTCGTTGAGCCAATTCAGCGTACGCACCTCGCGAACCACGACCTCGGTGTCGGCACCGCTGAACCAGCGCTGGCGGGTGAGGTAGGTAGCCAGTTCGGGACGTTCGGTCCACTCGCTCATGCGACGCTTCCTCTCGTCGGGTTGTACTGGTCGATGGGGAGCCGGATGATCGGCATCGAAACGGTCGGCGGCTGCGCGGTCGAACCATGATCGATTGATGTCTTGGCGATCCGAAACCAGTAGAAGCCGTACCCAGCCAGCGTGAGGAGGTAAGGGAGTTCGCCGATCGGGGGAAACTCCACTCCGCCGAGCATCTCCACGGGTCGGATGCCGCGGAACTGATGCAGGTCAAGCTCGACCGGCTGCGGGAAGCGCGAGAGATTGTTGACGCAGAGCATCACGTCGTCGCCGTCCTCGCGCAGATACGAGAGCACCGTGGGATTCGAGCCACCCAGGTCGAGGAAGGTGCCTCGGCCGAACGCCGAGTGCTGCTTGCGCACCATGATCATGCGCCTGGTCCACTGCAGCAGCGAGGAGTTGCTCGCCTGCTGCGCTTCGACGTTAATCGCCTGGAAGCCAAAAACAGGATCCATGATGACGGGCAGCGACAGCCGACCCGGGTTTGCCTGGGAGAAGCCGGCGTTGCGATCGGGAGTCCACTGCATCGGGGTGCGCACGCCATCGCGGTCACCGAGCCAGATGTTGTCACCCATGCCGATCTCGTCACCGTAGTACAACACCGGCGAACCCGGCAGGCTAAGCAGCAGAGCCGAGAACAGCTCCATCTGATTCGTATCGTTGTCGAGCAGAGGCGCCAGCCGTCGACGGATGCCGATGTTGGCCTTCATGCGCGGGTCGGTGGCGTACTCGTTCCACATGTAGTCGCGGTCCTCGTCGGTCACCATCTCGAGGGTGAGCTCGTCGTGGTTGCGCAGGAAGATGCCCCACTGGCAGTGCTCGGGGATCTGCGGTGTCTGCTCCAGGATCTCGCTGATCGGATACCGAGACTCACGTCGCACTGACATGAAGATCCGCGGCATGACCGGGAAGTGGAAGCACATGTGGCACTCGTCGCCGCCGACCGCCGGATCGCCGAAGTAGTCGACCACGTCGGCCGGCCACTGGTTCGCCTCGGCGAGCAGCACGCGACCGGGGTAGTTCGTATCGACGTACCTGCGCACCTTCTTGAGGAACTGGTGCGTGCGGGCGAGGTTCTCGCTGCTGGTGCCCTCCTCCTCGTAGAGGTAGGGAACGGCATCCAGCCGGAAACCGTCGACGCCGATGTCTAGCCAGAAAGACAAAACGTCGAGCATCGCCTGATGCACCGCCTCATTCTCGAAGTTGAGGTCGGGCTGGTGGCTGTAGAAACGGTGCCAGAAGTACTGCTGGCGCACCGGATCCCATGTCCAGTTGGACGCTTCGGTGTCGACGAAGATGATGCGGGCATCCGAGTAGGGCTCGTCGGTGTCGTTCCAGACGTAGAAGTCGCCGTATGGGCCATCCGGATCGCGGCGCGACTCCTGGAACCACTGGTGCTGATCGGAGGTGTGGTTCATGACGACATCGATGATCACGCGAATGCCGCGGGCGTGCGCGGCATCCAGGAAAGCTTGGAAGTCTTCGATCGTGCCGATGTCGGGAGCGACCGCGGTGTAGTCCGCCACGTCATAGCCGCCGTCTTTGAGTGGCGAGGGGAAGAAGGGCGGCAGCCACAGGCAGTCGACACCGAGCCACTCAAGGTAGTCGAGCTTCTCGGTCAGTCCGGCGAGGTCGCCAACGCCATCACCTGACGAGTCGCGAAACGATCGGATCAGGACCTCGTAGAAGACAGCCGACTTGAACCAGTCGGTGTCGCTGCGATCGATGCCACCCTCAGCGATTGCCATAACTCGACGCTACTCGCTGCTCGTCCGATCTCAGGGCGCTCGGAGGTGCTGCTCAGTCACTGAGTTCGGGAATCGCCGAGGCCGACAACTGCTCGGCGAAGAGCTTCGCGTAGACCCCGTCGTTGCGCAGCAGTTCGGAGTGGGTGCCGCGCTCCACGATGAGGCCCGCCTCGACGACGAAGATCACGTCGGCGGCGACCACGGTCGAGAGCCGATGCGCGATCGCGATCGTGGTGCGCCCGCGCGCAGCTTCGTCGAGTGCCTGCTGCACGAGGCGCTCCGAAACCGTGTCGAGAGCGCTGGTCGCCTCGTCAAGAATGAGCACTGCCGGATCCTTGAGTAGCACCCGCGCGATCGCGACCCGCTGCTTCTCGCCGCCGCTCAGCCGATAGCCGCGCTCGCCGACCATGGTGTCGTAGGTGTCGGGGAACGACATGATCGTGTCGTGGATGTTGGCCGCCTTCGCCGCCGCCACCAGATCTTCGTCGCTGGCGCTCGGTTTCGCGTAACGGAGGTTCTCGGCAATCGTGGCGTGGAACAGGTAGGTCTCCTGGCTCACGATGCCGATCGCGCCGATCAGCGACTCCTGCTGGAGCTCGCGCACGTCGTCGCCGGCGAAGCGCACGGCACCTCCCGTGATGTCGTGCAGGCGGGGCACCAGGTAGGAGACGGTCGTCTTACCCGCACCCGACGGTCCGACGAAGGCTGCATATTGGCCGGGCGCAATATCGAAGCTGACGCCCTTGAGGGTGGCGGGTGAATCGAGCGGCGCATCCGGATAGCGGAAGACAACCTGGTCAAACTGCACCCGGCCGAGCTTGCCAGTCGAGACGGGGCGGGCATCGGGCGCGTCAGAGATGCGCGGATGCAGATCGAGGTACTCGAAGATGCGGGCAAACAACGCTTGCGAGGTCTGCAGATCGAGGGCGATCCGCAGCAGGCCCATCAGCGGGAAAAGCAGCCGCGCCTGAACTGTGGTGAAGGCGACGATCGTTCCCGCCGTCACCATGACGTCGTGATACTTCAACCAGGCCGCGGCCAGGTAGATGACGGCCGGGATGATCGAGAGAAAGACGCTCACGATCGCGAAGAACCATTGGCCGCTCATCTGCTGCTGCACCTGCAGCCGCACTTGGTTGTCGTTTTCGTCGGAGTAGCGACCGATCTCGGCCTTCTGCCGATTGAAGCTCTTGGCCAGCAGGATGCCCGAGACGCTGAGGGTCTCCTGCGTGATTGACGACATCTCCGAGAGCGACTCTTGCGTCTTGGTCGCGATACGGGCCCGCACCTGCCCGACGCGGCGCTGTGCGACCACCAGCACCGGCAGCAGGATGACCGCCACCAGTGTCATTTGCCAGCTGAGCACGAGCATGGCGACGAAAGCCGCGATGACCGTGACCGTATTGCCGACCACGCTCGAAATGGTGTTGCTGAGCACCCCGGCCACGCCGCCGACGTCGTTCTGCAACCGAGACTGGATCACGCCAGTCTTGGTGCGGGTGAAGAAGCCGAGCTCCATCGCCTGCAGGTGCGAGAAAAGTCGGATGCGGAGCGCCCCCATCACGGAGTTGCCGACCCGCGCGGTCAGATAGGTCTGCCACACGCCGATCGCCGAGGAAGCCAACCAGAGCAGCACCATCGTGCCTACCAGGCTCAGCAGCACGGGAACGTCAGGCTTCGCGCCATTCGGGGGAAACAAGCCGCGGTCGAAGGCCTGCCGGGTGAGCAGCGGTGGGATCACGCTGAGGCTTGCACTGATCAGCACGAGCACGATTGTGACGGTCAGTTGGCGGCGATACGGGAGAAACAACTCGCCGATGCGGCGGAGCAGGTTGGGGATTTTGGGCGCCTCAGCGTTCGCCACCCTCTGCGCCGCGGCGTCACTGTTTCCGATGCGGCCGCCGGGGTGCGGACGGCCGCCACCACCTCCGCCGCCCCGCATGCTCATTTCGTGAGCCTAACCCGGGCCACCGCGACGTGCTGGCTGGCTCCGAACCACCGCGCCCGGCGAACTACACCAGGCTCTCGCGCCAGGCGGCATGCAACTTGGCGAATCGGCCGGTCCCGCCGATGAGGTCGGCGGGGATGCCATCCTCCACGATGCGGCCGTGCTCCATCACCAGCACGCGATCAGCGATCGCCACGGTCGAGAGGCGATGCGCGATGATCACGGCCGTACGATCCGCCAGAAGGGTGGTGAGACCCTCCTGAACGAGCCGCTCGCTCGGAATATCGAGCGAGGCGGTCGCCTCGTCGAGGATGAGCACGGCGGGATCCGCCAGGAACGCACGCGCGAAGGAGAGTAGCTGCCGCTGCCCGGCCGAGACGCGACCACCGCGCTTGTTCACGTCGGTGTCGTAGCCGTCGGGCAGCGCGCGGATGAACGGGTCGGCCCCGACTGCCCGCGCCGCACGCTGGATCTCCTCAAACGTGGCATCGGGCTTACCGAGTGCGATGTTCTCGGCGACCGAGCCGCTGAACAGGTACGCCTCCTGGGTGACCATGACGATGGCGCGGCGGAGGTCCTCCGGACGCAGGCGCCGCAGGTCCGTCCCGTCCAGCTTCACCGATCCCTGGGTCGGGTCGTAGAAGCGTGCCATGAGCTTGGCCAGCGTGGACTTTCCGGCCCCCGTGGAGCCCACAAGCGCGATGGTCTGGCCGGCCGGGATGTGCAGGTCGAAGTCCGGCAGGATCACCCGATCCGCGCGATACGCGAAGCGAACATCGTCGAAGTCGACGGCGCCGTGGGCCTCCGAGAGGTCCACCGGATCCGTCGGATCGGCAACACTCGGCTCCTCCTCCAGAACGCCCGAGATCTTCTCCAGCGCCGCCGCGGCGGATTGGTACGAGTTGTAGAACTGAGCCATCTCCTCCATCGGATCGAAAAATCGCCGCGTGTAGAGCACCACCGCGAGAAGGGCGCCGATCTCGAGGGCCCCATCGATCACACGGAATCCGCCGGCGAGCAGGACCACCGCAACCGTCACATTCCCGATCAGGATGAGCCCTGGATCGAAGATGCCGAACAGCTTGATGACTTTCGCGTTGGCGTCGCGGTAGTCCTCTACAACGTCGCCGAACTCCTTCGCGTTGCGTGACTCCTTGCGAAACGCCTTGACCGCACGGATGCCGGTCATGGTCTCGACGAACTGCACGATCAGGCGCGCCGAGAACACGCGCGTCGCGCGGAACATCACCTGTGACCTCTTCTGGAACCAGCGGGTCAGCAGGAACAGCGGCACCAGCGCCGCCGCCAATACCAGTCCGCTCTGCGGATCGAGCGCGACCAGGGCGATTGCGATGAAGACCATGTACAGGATGCCGGTGACCAGTCCGTTGATACCCGAATCGAGCAGCTCACGGATCGACTCGAGGTCACTTGTCTGGCGCGCGATGATCCGGCCCGAGGTGTAGCTCTCGTGGAACTCCAGGCTCAGCCGTTGAACGTGCTGGAAGACCCGCTTACGCAGGTCGATCAGGATCGCCTGCGTAATCCGCGCGGACAGGATCGTGAACTTCGAGATCAGGATCGCGCCGCACACGCCCGCGATCAGGTACCCACCCACGGTGATCAGGATCGGCAGCCAGTCCTTCTGCTTCATCAGGGCGGGCAGCCCCCGGTCGATGCCGATGGCGATGAGGGTCGGCCCGGCCACCTGCAGAGCTGTGCTCAGCACGATCACGGCAAGCGCCACCGCCACACGCCCGCGCACCGGGCGCAGCAGCACCCCGAGCAACCGCAGCGAGCGAGCCCGGATGGCGCGGCTCTCCTCGCGCGTGTAGTCGGAGCGTTCTTCGCCCTCGACGCCGGTGAGGGTGGCTGTGGCTGTTTCGCGCGCCGCCGCCGCGCGCTTTCGCGCCGCGCGACGAGCGCGGTCGTCACGCGGGCTCATGCGTTCACCTGGATCTCGTTGTTGTTCTCATCCAGGGAGGAGATGACGAAGCGATAGTGGTCGTTACTCGCGAGCAGCTCGGAATGTCTGCCCACCGCCGTGACCCGCCCGTTCTCGAGCAAGGCCACCCGGTCGGCCAGCATGACGGTCGAGGGCCGGTGCGCCACGATCAGCGCCGTGGTCGACGCGAGCACCCGGCGCAGGCCCGCTTCGACACGCGCCTCGGTGTCCACGTCGAGCGCCGAAAGCGGGTCGTCGAGCACCAACACCGCGGGTCGCGCGGCGACGGCACGCGCGAGCGCTAGGCGCTGCCGCTGGCCACCGGAGAGGCTCAGCCCCTCCTCGCCGACGCGGGTGTCTGCGCCGTCCGGAAGCTCGGCCACGAAGTCCGCCTGTGCGATCTCGAGTGCCTCGGCCAGCACGCGATCAGCCTCCGGCCCACCATCCGCCAACTCGGGACGGCCGAGCAGCACGTTGTCACGCACCGACGCCGAGAAAAGGGTCGCGTCCTCGAACGCCATAGCGATGTGGCGGCGCAGCTCCTCGCGGGTCAAATCCCGGATGTCCACGCCATCCAGTCGGACCGCCCCGTCGGTGACGTCGTAGAGGCGGGTCGCGAGCGCGGTGAGCGTTGTCTTGCCGGAACCGGTCAGGCCGACCAGCGCCATCGTCTCGCCCGGTTCCAGTTCGAGGTCGATGCCGTCGAGCAGGTCGGGGAACTGCTGAGGCGAGTCCTGGTACCGGAAGTGCACGGCATCGAAGACCAGCCGACCGCGGGGGTGAGCGATGGTGCTCGGGTGCTCGGGGTCCTGAATCGTGATCGGCTCGTCGAGCACCTCGAACAGGCGGTCTATCGCCGTGCGGGTGTCCAAGGTCATCGACAGCAGGAAGCCGATCGACTCGATCGGGAAGCGCAGCACGGTCGCGGTCGCGAAGAACGCGAAGAGCTGCCCGACCGTGAGCGACCCCGTCGACGCGAGCCACACGCCCGCGAGCAGACACAGGGCGAACGCGACATCCGGGACCAACAGCAGCCACAGCCAGATGCCGGCGATCGCCTGAGCTTTCTCGATCTCGGTGCCGCGCAGTTCCTCGGCCTGGCGGGTGAACTTCTCGAGCGAGTACCGCCCGCGGCCGAAGGCCTTAAGCACCCGGATGCCGTGCACGGACTCCTCGACAGCCGTCGCGAGATCGCCCTGCTGATCTTGCGAGCGACGGGCGACCACCGAGTAACGGCTCTCGAAGACAAAGCCGTAGATCCACAGGGGGATCGAGCAGAGTGCGAAAATGATGCCCAACTGCCAGCTCCAGAAGAAGAGCACGACGAAACCCACCAGGATCGTCGCGAGGTTGACAACTAGCAGCACGACGCCGAACGAGAGCCAGCGGCGAATCAAGCCGAGGTCGCTCATCGCACGCGAGAGCAGTTGCCCGCTCTGCCAGCTGTCGTGGAACGAGACCGGCAGGTCCTGCAGCTTGGCGTACAGCGAGTTCCGCAGCGCCGCCTCGACGTGGGTTCCCGGCGTCAGAACCAGAAAACGTCGCGCGGCGATGAACGCGGCCTCAAGCGCTCCGAGCACAAGCACGATGATCGCGGCCGGCCAGATCTGTGCGCCGTCACCAGTGGAGAGCGGTCCGTCGACAAGATTCTGCAGAACTACCGGGATCGCAAGCGAAACGAGCCCGGCGAGCAACGCCGCGACCATGCCCAGGATGATCCGGGACAGGGCGGGACGCACCCACGGCAGGATGCGGAGGATGGTTCGGAGTGTGGCCGCCTTGTGGGCGGTATCTGAGGTCGTGTTGGACATGACTCTTCCGGAGTCGGGCGGACGCGCGCGAAAAAGCGCTGTCCGGAGCGGCGGTGGGGTGGGGATGCTGCGGCCAGGAACGTCCAGTCCCCTGGCCGCCAAGGTGCAGGCGGGCGGATCCCGTTACGGTCGGCCGACGCCAGAGGTTGAGTCGCCCGGGGTCGAGGCTCCAGCGACGGCGAACAGCGGCGTGGCGATCTGCCTAGTTCCGTGCGTCTTC
Organism: Microbacteriaceae bacterium; assembly: GCA_043742905.1. Taxonomy (GTDB): domain Bacteria; phylum Actinomycetota; class Actinomycetes; order Actinomycetales; family Microbacteriaceae; genus Lysinimonas. Next base: position 8,665 of record JAYTXO010000188.1, read on the forward strand.
ATGGAGGCCTCCCTGGGTTGTCCGACAAACTCTGTCGCGCTGACACCGGCGAGTGCCACGCAGCCCTCCAGACTACGCTGACTTCGTTACGGGAAGCAAGTACCGATCGGGTGGGATGATCGGCTGCGCGATCGCAACGGCCGTCGCCTCCATCTCAGTGGAAAAAGTGCCGCTCGCCCGTGAAATACATCGTCACGCCGAGTTCCTGCGCGGCCGCGATTACGTCATCGTCGCGGATCGAGCCGCCGGGCTGCACGATCGCGGTGATCCCGGCATCCATCAGGATGCGCGCCCCATCGTCGAACGGGAAAAACGCGTCCGACGCCGCCACGCTGCCAGCCGCGCGGTCGCCAGCGCGCACGACGGCAAGTTTGCAGGAGTCGACGCGGTTGACCTGGCCCATTCCAACGCCCACCGAAGCGCCGTTCTTGGCAAGCAAGATCGCGTTCGACTTTGCGGCACGGCACGCGATCCAGGCGAAGGAGAGGTCGGCGAGGGTGGCGGCATCCGCGGGTTCCCCGGCGACGAGCTTCCACTGCAGTGCGGGCTCGAAGCGTGTGTCAGCCTCCTGCGCCAGGGTGCCACCCGAGATCTGCCGGAGTTCGAAGTCACCACGGGCGTAGCCGACCGGCAGTTCAAGCAGCCGAAGGTTCTTCTTCGCCTGCAGGATCGCGAGCGCCTTCGGCTCGAATCCCGGCGCGATCACGACCTCGGTGAAGATCGGGGCGATGGACTCGGCGGCTTCTTGTGTCACCGGACGATTCAGCGCGATTACCCCGCCATACGCCGACACCGGATCGCAGGCGTGCGCGGCCGCGTGGGCCGCGGCGATCGAGTCGGCCGTCGCGATGCCGCACGGGTTGGCGTGCTTGATGACCGCCACCGTCGGAGTCGGGTGGTCGTACGCGGCGCGCACAGCGGCATCCGCGTCGACGTAGTTGTTGTATGACATCCCTTTGCCGCCGAGCTGGGTTGCCTGAGCGATGCCAGCCGCGCCCGGCGTGCGGTACATCGCGGCACGCTGGTGCGAGTTCTCGCCGTAGCGAAGCACGTCGCCGCGATCCCAGCTCGCGCCGAGCCAGCCGGGGAAGCCGGAGCCCTGGTCGTCGGGCGCCAGCACGGCCCCGAGCCACGAGGCAACGGCGATGTCGTAGCGGGCGGTGTGGCGAAAGGCCTGCAGCGCAAGCTCGCGGCGGTGCAACAGGGTCGTGCCACCCGCCGCCAACGCGTCGATGATGGCCGCGTAACCCGCCGAGCTGGTCACGACGGCGACGTTGGCGTGATTCTTGGCGGCCGCGCGCACCATCGCCGGGCCGCCAATATCGATCTGCTCGACCACGGCATCCGGTTCGGCGCCTGAGGCGACCGTCTCGGCGAACGGATAGAGGTTGCTGACCAGCAGTTCAAACGGCGCGATGCCCTGGGCCGCCAGCTCGTTCTCGTGCGACTCGAGGCGCAGGTCAGCCAGCAGCCCGGAGTGGATCAGCGGATGCAGCGTCCGCACGCGCCCATCGAGCGACTCTGGGTAGCCGGTCAGTTCGCCGACCTGGATCACCGGGTACCCGGCATCGGCGATCGTCTTGGCCGTGGACCCGGTGGAAACGATCTCGACTCCGGCGCCCGCGAGCGCGGCCGCGAGCTCAACCAGCCCGGACTTGTCACTCACCGAAACGAGAGCCCGACGGATCGGAACGAGATCGCGCGGACGGTACGCGGCGGGATCGATGGTGGGACCGGACATGGACGGCTCCTTCTTGGCACAACCGGACGACAACGGGGGTCCGGTCCAGCCCAGGCGAACGGCCGAAACGATCGGTTCGTGAGGACGGCGCCTCAGTAACCACGTCGCTCCCCGATGGTCACCCATCCGAACGCCAGTTGCGACCTGCCGAGTTTACCGCTCAGCGCAGTCGACGCGGGTCGGCGGCGCACAAACCCCGAGGAGACATCGACCAAAGCGAGAATGGGGAGGCTCCCGCGGGCGTAAGGCCGCAGATTTTAGGCGGCGGGCGCTCTACGGGCGCGACAGCTGGATGCGACCGTTGGCGATGTCGAGCACCACATCGACGAGCAGCTGTCGTTCGACAATCTTGATGCGGTGGTGCAACGTTGCCTCGGTGTCGCCCGGAAGCACGGGGATGCGCTGCTGCGCGAGGATCGGGCCGGTGTCGATCCCGCCGTCGACCACGATCACGCTCGCGCCGGTCTCATGGACGCCCGCGGCCACCGCATCGCGCACCGCGTGAGCGCCCGGGAAATCGGGCAGGTACGCCGGGTGGGTGTTGATCAGAGTGGGGCTAAGTGCCTCGACCACGCCCGGCGGCAGCAGGCGCATGAAGCCCGACAGGATGACGAGATCCGCCCCCCACTGCCGCAGCTGATCGAGCAACTCGTCGCCCCACGCCTCGCGGCTCTGGAAGGAGCCAAACGGCACCACAAAGCTCGGGATGCCGTACTCCTCGGCGTGCGCGAGTCCCTCGGCGTCGCGGTCGGCGCCGATCGCGACGACCCGCGCCGGGAACTCGGCGTCGTCGGATGCCTCGAGCAGGGCCCGCAGATTGGAACCGCCGCCCGAGATCAGAACGACGAGTCGGAGCACGGGGACGAGCCTAGCGATCCGCTGACCGCGACCTCGGTGTGCGACCGGATGCCGCGACCCCAATCCCAATCGCCACCGCGAACTCGAACCCCGCCACGAGACCGACGGCGAGCGCGTCCGGGCCCACTTGCTGGAACCGTCCTGGCCCAGCCGCGCCACTCGAGACGGCGGCAAGCACAGCCATCAGGAACCCACCGAAGATCCCGCCACCCAACGCCGTAACGGCGAGCAGCAGTGCGTTGGACACGCCCTCTCGATCGGCTCCCGCGCGTTCGGCGACACGGTCCAGCGCGCGCACCACGATCGGGCGCGTTGCGACGCCGGCGAGGAAGCCCGCGACCAGAGGGACAAGGAGTCCCGCGAAACCGAAAGCAAGGTCACCGGTGGGGAGCGCTCCGAGCAACGGGATCGCCGGAACAGGGCCAAGTGCTGTGCCGAGAGGGGAGACGTGTGATCCAGTGCCGATCGCGAAACCCGGGCCGATGAACCACGCTGCGGTCCAGATCACCAGGTTCGGCAGGAATGCGAGCTCGCCCGCCGTGAGCGCGAAACCCCCGATCACCTCCGTGTGCAGGGCCTCGTAGAGCCGGATGATCTGTGCGTAGTTAAGCGCCAGCAACAGCGACACGGTGACCGCGCTGGCGAGGATGGCGACCGCCGTGGCCGCAGCTCCAGCGCGGAGAGCTCCCGCGACGACCGCGGCGGCGCGCGGGCGCGCTGCGGCGATCCGGCCACCCGGGGAGCGCCAGCTTTCGCTGTGCGGGACAGCATCCGGATTCCGTTCGCGCCCCTCGCGCAGCACGCCCAGGAATAGTCCGACAGCGAAGACCAGCGTGGGGAGCAGGATGCCCTGCCAGAGAGACGGGCGGGCCGCGACGTTGAGTGCCGAGAATACGACGACGAAGGATGCTGCCCCGAATACCGCGAGGCAGCTGAACGCCGCGAGCACGCGATGCCCGGTCTCGGCGACCCGCCCGCCCGCCCGCACGCCGAGCAGCAGGGTGAGGAGAGCGAAGCCAAGGAGCGCGATGGTGATTTTTACCGGGGTGGCTGCCCCCGCGATCCCGAGCGCGGTGGCGGTCGCCGAGTCGAGCGTGAACGTGACATCGACGCCGTGACCGATCAACCAGATATCGGCGGCGGCGCGCCAAAAGATCGCCCAATCCGGAGCGAAGCCGAACTGCGCCGCCCAGAGGATCGTCAGCGGCACGAGCGGGATCGCAACACCGATCGCGACCACGAGCAACGCCTCGAAGGCCGAGAACAGCAGAGTCAGGCGTCGGGTCATATCGAGATGACTGTAGCGGCGAGGTGCGCAGGGCCAGGGGCGGCGTTCCGCGGGTTCGGGAATCGCTCGTGAGATGCTCAGCAGCGCGAGCGAGTCGCTATACCAGCGTGTGCTTGGGGCGCGTGCCGCCGAGTTGCATCCCGCGCTCCAGGCCTACTCCTCCATGCCGCCAGTCGGGCTGCTCGGTCGTGGCGCTGGGGTCTATGAAGTCGCCGGTTCGCGGCTCCGCTGGGCGCGGCCGCTGTGGGCGTGGCTGGCCTGGCGGCACGTGCTATTCCCGGAACTCGGCCGCGACATCCCCTTCACAGTGATCAACACCCCGACTTCGGATGGCCGACTCGACGCCGTGCGCCGCTTCGCATTCGCCAGTCGCGGAGCCAGCCGCGAGCGGATCATGGAAGACACCATGTCGGTCGTCGATGGCCACCTGCACGATCGGCTAGGGCGTCGCCGCGGCTGGCGACCGTCGCGCTGCCCGAATCGCACGGACGGTCGGGCCGCTCGAGTGTTGACAGCGCGCACCTCGTATGACCGTACGGCCGCTGACTACACGGCCGCGAAGACGGATTGAGGCTCAGCCGCGACGGCGGACCGCGGCGGTCCGCACTGACAGCCAGATAGCGAGAGCGAAGACGGCGAACGCCAACGGCACGTGCACGCCAATAAGTCCATCCACCTTCGCGTCGGTGATCAGGTGGCCGAGCACGGTCTGAATGACCAAGAGCCCAAACAGAGACGCTGCCGACCAGCTCAGCACGCGATCGACACTACGGACAGCAACGATGCCGACGATCGCGAGCACCAGTGCCACCACGATCGTCGCGTTCGCGACGATGTTGTGCGCTGTGATCCATCCCTCGCGGTCTTTCTGCGACACGAACTCGCCAGCGGTCACTGCCTGAAGAAAAACCCCAAGGGTGGTGACACCGACCAGGGCGGTGAACACGCGGAGGCCGCGCGCTGGGGCGGTGGTCAGGGGAGCAGCCGTCATGGAATCCTTCATGTCGATGGTCAGCATTGCAGAATGCGGGCTACGCCTGCTCGCCCCGCACCGAAGGAGCGCTCACCAGGGATGCAGCGGAGAATGATCGGCCCGCACTGGGGCGCCAGAACTGAGTTGCCAGCCCTCGTCGAACCGTCGAACATGCAACTCGTTCTGCACCGACCCCTGACCCGCCACCGACTCGGCGACTTCGGCGCACATCGCCCGTTCCGAGAAACTCCCGACCGCGCCGCTGAGCCGAACACGACCCTGCTCGACAGACACTTCAACCTCGTCATCCCCGATCGCGGTGGCGGACGCGAGCCGCCTCCGGATGACGCCCTCGAGACCACGGTCGGCCGACGGTGCCACCAGACGCACGGCACCGCTCGCGCGGACCGCGACCGGCAATTCCTCCCGCACGGGAACGATGCAGAGTGGCGTCGCGGAGTGACGCATGAGCTCGTGCGATGTCGACCCGAGCAAGAGTTCCGCCACCGGCCCGCGGCCGTGCGTGCCGACGACGATCAGCGAAGCGCTGCGGCCGAACTGCTCCAGTGCAACCGCGGGGAGGGAGTCGCTCACCTCCTCGCGGATCGAGAGACCGGGGAACTCGGCGGCGATCTCGCGTGCTGCCGAGGCGAGCAGTCGCCGATGCCATGAGCGCTCCTGGGGGCGTTCGACGATGATCACCCCGAGGGCGCTGGCCGAGCAGGGTGGGAAACGCCAGGAGTGCACGATGTGAAGTTCGCTCCCCCGGGCCTCGGCCTCCTGCGCGGCGAACACCAACGCGGAGTCCGAACTGCCCTCGACCTCGAATCCGACCAGCACCGGGCCGAATGAGGGTGCCCGCGACCAGTCATCCGGGATCACGACGGTCGGGCACGCGGACATGGCGGCGATGCGGGCAGACAGCGAACCGGTCAGAGCGGAGCGCACGGGACGTGAGCGGTGCGCTCCGATCACCAGCAGATCGGCATCGAGCGACCTCAGCCGGAGGGCGTCGGGGATCGCACCCTCGACCAAAGAAATCGTCACAACGGTGCCCGGCACGGCAGCGCCGAAAGCCTCACGGACTCCGTCGAGGCGGAGCTGCACCGCGTCCAGGTCAGACAGCAACGAGTCGAACACGGCAACGAGTGCGACGGCCACCTCCCGAGTGGCGGCACGCGCCGTCACCCACTCGACGGCATGGGTGCTCGGTGTCTCGCCCTCTATCCCCACCACGATCCGTTCCATCGCTGTCTCCCTGTCAGGTGCCGTCAACGCTTCGAGAATGCACCAGGGTCGGGCTCGTGTGCAGGGCCGAAGGTCCCGCGAGTCGGACCACATGGTCTCCCGGGCGGCGGTCGTCGGCGCGATGGGTGACGAGCACCACAAGCCGGTCCCGCGTCGCATCGCGGATATCCGACATCATCGCGGCCGCGGTCTGGGCGTCGAGGTGAGCTGTCGGCTCGTCGAGCAGCAGAAGCTCCGAGCGACCCAGCAGCGCCCGCGCCACCGCGAGCCGCTGGCGCTCGCCGCCGGACAGGGCGAGACCGGATGTTCCGACCCGCGTGCTGAGCCCGTCAGGCAAGCGGGAGAGCAGCGGCTGCAACCCGACCCGCGCCAACACCTCGCGCATCTCGAGGTCGCCCACCGGATCGGTGCGCGGCCGCCCGAGCAGGAGGTTTCCGCGAATGGTCGAGTCGAACACGTGCGCCTCCTGCGGACACCACGCCACCCGCCCGCGCCAGTCCTCTGCGGCGATCTGGTTCAGCGGAATGCCGTCGGCGAGGATGCGCCCGCGGCTTGGTGCAAGCGCTCCAAGCAGCATGGTCAGCAGCGTCGACTTACCCGCGCCCGACGGCCCGTCCACGACCAACCAGTCCCCCGTACCCACCAGGGCATCGATGCTCTCGAACACGGGCACAGCTGCCTCCGGCCAACGCGCCGCCACACCGTCCAGTTCGAGGCGGACGAGCGGGCCGTCGAGCGGTGTTCCCTGCGCACCGACAGCATCCGGCGGGTCGAGGAACGGCCTCAGCTGTTCCAGCACGGCACGCAGAGCCCGCATTCGTTGCAAGGCCCGCAGCACGTCTCCGAGCGGATCGAGGGAGGCGAGCGTCAGCAGCGCGACCACGGCCACCGTCTCGGAGGATGCCCCACCGCCGAGCACGCCCGAGCCCGCGAGGGTCGGAATCAGCACGGCCAGTCCGGCCGTCGCCAGCGAGAGCACAGCGATCCCCCAGCCCGCTGACCAAGCCGCACGGCGGTCGCCGCCCGCGAGCTCCCGCTCCGCGGCGGTCACCTCGGCAAGGGCGCGCTCGGCGGTGCCATTGACTCGGAGGTCGTCTGCGGCATCCGCAAGCGCGACCATCCGACGCACCAACACAGCTCGTGCGCCGATGCGGAGCTCGTGCGCGTTCCGGTCGGCGCGGGCCGCAAGAACCGTTGCCGCGAGGAGCGCCCCGAGCAGCACCAGCCCCACGATCGGCGCGACCGGCGGGTCGACGAGCGCCACGGTGACGATCACGCCGAGCACGGAGAGCAGCCCGACGATCACGGGCGTCACAACCCGGGGCACTAGTTCCCTCAGTTGGTCGAGGGACGTGACCAGCACGTCGACGGCCGAGCCGCCTTCGAGCAGCCGTCGCGAGCCCGCACCGCGCGCCGCAATCGCTCGCCAGGCCCTCAGCCGCAGCGCGTCGACCGCGACGAAGAGCGCGGTGTGGGTGACCAGCCGTTCGGCGTAGCGCGCGACCGACCGTCCGAGACCGAAGAAGCGCACGCCCACGATTGCGACCAGCAGGTACATGAGCGCCGGATGCTCGGCGGCCCGCACGATCAGCCAGGCCGACACGGCCGTCAGGGAGAGGCCGAGACCGGTCGCCGCGACCCCGAGCAGGATCGCCAGGAGCCATCGCCCCCGTGCCGGGCGAAGCAGCGCACGCAGCACGGCGGGGGCGCCACCCGTCTGGACGATGCGGGGCGCCGGTTCAGGTGCGAAGTCCTGCCGCGTCGCTTCGAGTTCGGGAATGGCTGGCGACGCGGATCCGGCGGAAACCGAGATCGACACGCGCTGCCCCTCCAAGTCAAGCACCCGATCCGCGATCCCGATCGTTGCAGGATCGTGGCTCACGAGTAACACCGTCGCCCGCTGTGCCATGGCACGGATGGCCGCCCGCGCCCGGGCCGCGTTCGCCTCGTCGAGGTGTGCCGTTGGCTCGTCGAGCAGCACCAGTGTTGCTCCGGCTTCGACCCGGAGCATGGCACGTGCGAGCGCGACGCGACGCTGCTCACCGGGGCTCAGTTCGGCGATCCGCCGGTTGTCGAGGCCCCCGAGTGCAAGAGTGCGGAGCACAGCCGCGCGTGCGGCGCGCATGTCATCGTCCCCGCCCTCCGAACTCAGCTCGAGTTCCCCGCGCACCGTCTCCCCGAAGAAGGTCGGCGCCTGCGCCACGAAAGCCATCCGCTCGCGATCGACGCCGCTGATCGTGCCGCGCTGCGTCGCGTCGGGGGGGAGGGTGCCCGCAATGGCGGCCAACAGTGTCGACTTTCCGCCACCGCTCGGCGCGGCGATCGCGGTGATCGAGCGCGGCGGGAGGTTGACGTCGAGCCCAGCGAAGACGAAATCCGCGCGCGCTGCGTAGCGCACGCCGAGCCCGGTCACCGTGGGCTGGGATGCGCTTCCGACCGCGGGACGCCGCGGTGCGGTCGCGAGAAGCGCTGAGATTCGGGTGAGGGCCGAACGCCCGTCCTGCGCGGCATGAAACGCGGTGCCTACCTCGCGCAGCGCGGCGAAGCACTCCGGCGCCAGGAGCAGCACGAGCAAAGCCGTCCCCAGCCCGACCCCGCCCCCGAGCAACCGGATGCCGAGCACCACCGCCACCACGGCGACCGACAGGGTGGCGATCAGTTCGAGGGCGAGCGCGGAAAGGAATGCGGTGCGCAGGGTGCGGGACGTGCGCTCCCGCCACTCGCGCTGGACGCGGTCGAGCGCGTCGGTCTGCTCGTCCACCCGGTTCAGGCCGACGAGCACCGGGAGCCCGTGGGCGAGCTCGACTAGGTGGTCGGTGAGACGGGCGAGGGAGCCGGCCGCGGCATCCGTGCGCTCCCGGGTGTGCATGCCAATCAGCGCCAGGAACAGTGGGATCAGCGGGAGGGTGAGGGCGACCACTAAGGCGCTGAGCCAGTCGGCCGAGAGGATTCGCGCACCGAGCACGACCGGCACGACCAGCGCGGACACCGTAGTCGGGATGACCGAGCCGTAGTACTCGTCGAGGTCATCAACACCCGTCGTCGCCAGGACTGCTGTGCTGCCGGAGTCCACGCCGCCCGCGATGATCCGGCGGACGAGCCGGTCGCGCAGCGCCGACTTCGCAGCCACGGCCTCCCGAGCTGCCGTGAGAGCGATCGCCCGGGTGGAACCGGCCCGCAGCAGCGCCCCCACGGCTCCCAGCACGAGCGCGCTGCGCCATCCATCGGTACCCGCCGCGATGGCCGCGATCGAGTCGGCCAGCGATTCCGCGACGAGAACAAGCGCGACTGCCCGAACGACGCTCAGTCCGCCGATCAGCGCGAGCGCGCGCACACCGCCCGGACCGAGGCCCGCGCCGAACAGGCGCTGCCCCAGTCGCTGCGCCAGGCGCTGCGCCAGTCGCTGCCCCCTCACCGCGCTCACCGCTTGATCGCGGGGGCGAAGCCGTGCGCCGCGGGGAGCGCAGCCGCTGAGATCCGCTTGCGGAAGATCCAGTACGTCCACGCCTGGTAGAGCAGGATCACCGGCAGCGCGCATCCGGCCACGACCGTCATGACGCCCAGGGTGTACGGGCTGCTCGAGGCGTTCGAGACCGTGAGGTTGTACGCCGGGTCGATCGTCGACGGCAGCACCACCGGATACACGGCCGAGAAGATCGCCGCGGCCCCGAAGATCAGGAAGATCGCGAAGCCGAGGAACGCGCGCCCCTCGCGGCCGCGACGCGCAGCCAGCCAGCCGAGCACCCCGGCGACGACGGCGGCGACCACGAACAGCCAAGACACCACCCCGCCGGTCTCGAACTGCACCAGCAGCACCCAGCCGACGATCGGGAGAAGGGCGAACGGGGCCCAGGTCACAACGATACGGCTGGCGCGGACCCGAACCGGGCCGTCCGTCTTGAGAGCGAGGAACGTCGCGGCGTGCACGAGGCAGAAGCCGACGACGGCGAGGCCGCCCAAAACTGCGACCGGAGTGAGCCAGACGAAAGGTCCGCCCACCCGGTTGCCCGCGGCATCCAGGGGAAGGCCCGTCGTAGTGAGAGCCAACGCCGCGCCGATTCCGAACGCGCTCACGAAGGAGCCGAGCCCGAGGGCAAGATCCCAGGCGTGCCGCCAGCGATCACTGTCCGCCTTGCCGCGGTACTCGACCGCGACCGCGCGGAAAATCAGCCCGAGCAACACGAAGACCAGCGGGATGTAGAGCGTCGAGAAGAGCGAGGCATACCAAAACGGGAAGGCCGCGAAAATGGCGGCGCCTGCAGTGATCAGCCAGACCTCGTTGCCGTCCCAGACCGGGCCGATGGTGTTGAGCATCACACGCTTGCTCGGCTCGTCCCTGGCCGTGATCAGCATGTGCATGCCGACGCCGAGGTCGAAGCCCTCCAGCAAGAGGTATCCGATCCAGAGGATCGCAATGGCAATGAACCAGACATTGGGGAGGATATCCATAATCGTTTCCTTGTCGATTCCGGAATCAGTATGCGAACGAAAGGACGTCGCGACGCGACGCGTCGTCCTGGTCGTCGGACTGGTCAGGAGCCCCGAGTTCGGGCATCGCCGAAACCACACCGCCACGCACGTACTTGACGAGCAGCCCGACCTCGACGACCAGCAGCGCCAGATACACCAACCCGAGGCTGATCAGCGAGAAGAGCAGTTCACCCGACGTCGTCCCCGGCGAGATAGCCGCAGCCGTGAACATGAAGACCCCATCGATCCCGCCTGGGGTGGGATTGGGCGCCACCACGAATGGCTGGCGGCCGAGCTCGGTGAACACCCAGCCCGAGGCGCTGGCGGCGAACGGCGACAAGATGCCGAACACAGCGAGTCGCATCAGCCACTTCGAGCGCGGAACGGTGCCTCGTCGCGTGAGCCAGAGCGCCACGGCTGCGGCGAACGCACCGAGCGCGCCGAACAGGATCATCAGGCGGAACGCCCAGTACGTGACCGCCATGATCGGCACGTACTCGATCTTCGTTCCGGCCGCTGCCCCGTAGAGCGCCGAGTCCGGGATGGTCGTTCCGTATTTCTTCTG
>JAYTXO010000189.1:0-2045 GCA_043742905.1 Microbacteriaceae bacterium
TCACGGTCGGCTAGCAGCATCCGCAGGTCGACGATCTGGTAGCCCTTGGCCTCGATGCGGCGCAGGATCTCGCCGCTCAGGTTGCGGGCAACGCCGTCCGGCTTGACGATAACAAGCGTCTCTTCGACGTGGGTACTCACGGGGTGTCTCCTTCGGTTACGGCGGTGGGGTCGGCGATTGGTTCGGCCAGCTCAGGATGGGCTGCCAGGAATTGGCGGCGTTTGGCGTCAATCTGGCGGGCGCGCACGAAGCACCAAGACCAGAAGGCGGCGAAGCCGACGCCAACGACATACATGACCGGGTTCAGGATGCCGAGGGAGATCAAGGCGAGCTGAATCACCCACCCGAGCGCGACGCCGAGCTTCCAGCGCAGCAGCGCGATCGTGATGAGAATCACGACGATGCACGCCGCTCCCCCGCCGAACACGACGGCCGGCGAGAAGGTCCTAAGCCCGAAGAAAACCAGGATCACGAAGCACAGCACGATCGCCTCGAGCAACAGGACGATCGAGAGCAGGCTCTCGGTCGTGCTGCGGCGCCGGCGCGGGCGCCGGGCGCGCTGCGCGGGCAGGTGGTCGAGGTCGCCGGGTTGCGCTTCCACGTCGTCGCTCATTTCCAGCCCTCCGCCGCGGCCTGTGCCATGGCCTCACCGACCAGCGTGATGGATCCCGTGACCAGCACCGCGCGACGGGGCGCCTCACGCGCCCACTCGCGGGCTCTCTCGAGGGCGTCGCCTGGCTCAGCGAGCTGGAACGCGGCATCCTGCCCCGAAATCTCCGCCACGATTTCGGCGAGCTCATCGAAGGGGATCGCGCGGTCCGAGTGCGAGTTCGTTGCATAGAAGCGTTCGACGGCTGGGGCCAACTCGCGGACGATCCCGCGCGCATCCTTGTCGCCGAGTACCGAGAAAACCACCGCCCACTCATCGAAATCGAAGTACTCGCCGAGCGCCGCGGCGAGCGCGCGAGCGCCGTGCGGGTTGTGCGCGGCATCAACAAGCACGGTCGGCTCGATGCCGATCAACTGGAGGCGGCCGGGCGAGGTGACGCCGCCCAGCCCCTGCCTGACGACCTCGTCGGCCAGCACCACCGTTCCGTCGCCCAGGAAAGTCTCGACGGCCGCGATGGCCACCGCTGCGTTCTGCGCCTGGTGGTCGCCGTAGAGCGGCAGGTAGACCTCGTCGTAGTGACCGGCACGACCGCGCACGGTGATCACCTGGCCGCCCACCGCGACCGTCGTGGACTCGAGGGCAAAATCTACCTGCTCGATCGACATCGCCGCCTCGTCGAGCTTGACAGCCTCGCGCAGCTCGTCGAGGGCATCCATGGTCTGCATGGCGGTGACCACGGATGCGGCTGGCTTGATTATCCCCGCCTTGGTGCGGGCAATCTCGGCCACCGTGTTGCCGAGTCGCGCCTGATGGTCGAGTGCGATCGGCGTGAATACGGCGACCTGTCCGTCAGCGATGTTGGTGGAATCCCACTCGCCGCCCATGCCCACCTCGAGCACGGTCACGTCGACCGGCGCATCGGCGAAGATCGCGAACGCCAGCAGGGTGAGTGCCTCGAAGAAGGTCAGCGGCTCCTCGTCGTTGGCGATCAGCTCGGCGTCGGTCATCAGGAGGTATGGAGTGATGTCGTCCCAGTTGCGCGCGAACGCCTCGTTCGTCACCGGAACACCGTCGATCACGATGCGCTCGTTGATCCGCACCAGGTGCGGGCTGGTGAGCAGCCCGGTCTTAAGCCCGGTGGCGCGCAGTAGGGACTCGATCATTCGACTGGTGGAGGTCTTGCCGTTCGTGCCGGTGATGTGCACAACAGGCGCACTTCGCTGCGGGTCGCCGAGGAGCTCGGCGGCGCGGCGGGTCGCTTCGAGGCGAGGCCGGGGGCTCCCTTCGCCGATGCGCTCGAGCAGCTCGCGGTACACCTCGTCTGCGGCCTCCTGGTATTCGGCCTCGAACGCGGCCGACTCCACGTCGTCCAGTTCGCCATCGCTCTCAGCTGCTTTGCTCACGCGCGCTCCACCTCGATCGTTACGGACGAGCC
>JAYTXO010000190.1:0-2633 GCA_043742905.1 Microbacteriaceae bacterium
GTTCGAAGTCAGCTGTTCGTGAAATGCGGATCGCGCTTCTCGAGGAACGCGCGCATCCCTTCTTTCTGATCGTCGGTCGCGAACAGGGAGTGAAAGATCCGACGCTCGAAGCGTAGACCGCTCGTCAGCGTGCTTTCGTAGGCCTGATTCACGGCCTCCTTGGCCAGCATCGCGACGGGTAGCGACATACCTGCGATCGTCTCGGCGGCAGCGAGTGCTTCGTCGAGCAGGGCATCGGCGGCAACGACGCGCGCCGCGATTCCCGCCCGTAGCGCCTCTTGAGCGTCGATGGTGCGGCCGGTGAGCACGAGATCCATGGCGAGGGCCTTGCCGACCGCCCGGGTCAGCCGCTGCGATCCGCCGAGTGCGGGAATGACGCCGAGCTTGATCTCGGGTTGCCCGAACTTGGCCGTCTCCGAAGCGATCAGGATGTCGCAGAGCATCGCGAGCTCGCAGCCACCGCCGAGCGCATAGCCCGAGACCGCCGCGATCATTGGTGTGCGAACGGCAGCTAGCGTGTCGACGGCCGAGAAGAAGTCGCTGAGGTACATCTCCAGGTAGCCCTGATCGCCCATCGCCTTGATGTCAGCGCCGGCTGCGAAGGCACGCTCTGAGCCGGTGATCACGATGGCGCCGATGCCGCGATCCGCGTCGAAGGCGGTTGCGGCCGCGACAAGCTCGTCGACCAGCTGAGGGCTCAGGGCGTTGAGTGCCTCTGGCCGGTTCAGCGTGATGAGGCCGACGCGACCGCGGGTCTCGACGAGGATCGTTTGGTAGCTCATGCTGAAACCTTTTCAGAGTTCTCCCGGATCACGGTGATGATGCCCGAGAAGTCCCGTCCAGCGCCGCCCTCCTCGGCGAAGCGGCGATAGATCTGTGCGGCGAGCGGGCCGAGTTCGGCAGCCACGCCAGTCTGCTCGAGCGCGGTGAGGGCCAGGCCGAGATCCTTCGCCATCAGCGCTCCCGCGAAGCCGGGCTGGTAGTCGCGGTTCGCGGGGCTGTTGGGGACTGGTCCAGGCACCGGGCAGTTGGTGGTGAGCGCCCAGCACTGCCCGGATGCCGCAGACGCCACCTCGAATAGCGCCTCGTGGGTCAGCCCGAGCTTCTCGCCGAGCACAAAAGCCTCGCTGACCGCGATCATCGAGACGCCGAGGATCATGTTGTTGCAGATCTTCGCGGCCTGCCCGGCGCCCGAGCCGCCGCAGTGCACGATTCTCCCGGCCATGGCCTCCAGGATCGGCTGTGCCGCTTCGAAGTCCGCCGACTCCGCGCCGACCATGAAGGTCAGCGTGCCCGCCTCGGCCCCCATCACGCCCCCGGAGACCGGGGCGTCCATCCCGCGATGCCCTGCGGCGATCGCCAGCTCGCGGGCCGCGATCGCGTCGGCCACGTCGATCGTCGAGCTGTCGATGAACAGGGTGCCGGGGCGGGCCGCGGCGAGCAGCCCGTCTCGATACGCGTCGAGCACGTGCGCGCCGCTGGGGAACATCGTGATGACCACCTCGGCCTCGACGACCGCCGAGACGGCATCCGGAGCCAGGATCACCCCGCTTGCCCCCGCGCGCTCGAGGGCGGTCGGCACGACGTCGAAACCGTGCACGGTGTGACCGGCCGCAACCAGGTTGGCCGCCATCGGCCCGCCCATGTTGCCGAGCCCGAGAAAGGCGATGGTTCTCATGCGCTGCTCCTTTGCATTGCCGGGACTGCTCAAACGAAGTACTGCTCGACCGCCTCGGCGGTGACCTCGGCGAGGGTCGCCGGGTTCCAGCGCGGGGTGCGATCCTTGTCAATCACCTGAGCCCGGATGCCCTCGAGCACCTCGGTACCCAGGGTGAAGTGGGTGGCGATCCGAAGGTCTTGGTCGAGCGCGGCCGCGGCGCTCGGCAGGGCCGCCGCCCGTCGGAGTGCTGCAAGCGTCACCGCCACCGAGGTCGGCGACTTGCTGAGGATCGTCGCGGCCGCCTCCTGCGCGGCGGGCACATCGGAGGCCGTCAGGCGTTCCACGATCGTTTTCGCGTCGTCGCCGGTGTAGAGCTCGTCGATCCAGGCGCGTTGGGCGAGCAGTTCAGACGGGGGCGACTCGACAGCGAACTCGGCGAGCAGCTCTGGCGCATCGCGGGTCTCGAGACCCTCGACCAGCGCGGGAAGCCGCTCCGACACGACGAAGTGGTCGGCCAGCCCGAGCGCGATCGCGTCGGCCCCGGATGCCATCCCGCCGGTCAGCGCGAGGTGCGTCCCGAGCTCCCCTGGGGCCCGTGCGAGCAGCCAGGTGCCTGCGACGTCCGGGAAGAAGCCGATCGAAACCTCGGGCATCCCTGTCCTGGTGCGCTCGGTGACGACGCGGATCCGGCCGTGCGCCGAAAGGCCGACACCCCCGCCCAGAACCAAGCCGTCCATCAGAGCAACATAGGGCTTCGGGTAGGCAGCGATCACGGCATCCAGGGCGTATTCATCTGCCCAGAATCGGGAGGCGTCGTCACGGTCGTCGCGGACGGCGTTGTAGATCGCGACGATGTCGCCGCCGGCGCAGAGCCCGCGGTCGCCCGCTCCCGAAAGAAGCACAGTACGAACGGAGTCGTCGTTCGCCCATTTCTCGAGCGCCGCCGTCATCTGCCGCACCATGGTGAGGGTCA
>JAYTXO010000191.1:0-7926 GCA_043742905.1 Microbacteriaceae bacterium
TTCCGTCCTCGCTGCGCACCTGGACTTCCGCGATCTGATCGACGCGGACCGCTGTTCCCGCCGTGAGGTTCACCGCGCTGTTACTGCTGGCCGACCAGCTCGACAACTCGCTCGACACGCCGTCGCGGGCGACGACCCAGAGCGCGTAGTTCCAGCGGGTGCCGGCTGACGTGCCTGCCGCTGCCTGCCCGTAGTTGCAGTTCATCTCGACTTTCGTGCCCCAGCCGACCGTGGTCAGCTTCACCTGAGCGCTCAGTCGGCTGGGGACCACCCGCGACAGTGCGGTCGTCACGGTCGGGTGGGGCGCGGCGTTCAGAACAACCGGGATCGCGATCGTCCCGGCGACGACCGCGGCGGCCGCGAGGCCGACCAGCACGCGGATCCGACGGTGGCGGCGCTGGGCCTCGCGGCGTTCGATTCGGGCGACGAGTTCGACGGGAGCCGGGGCGAGACGGACGCCGGATGCGGCATCCGACGACTCGCCCACCTCCAGTAATTCCCCAGCGCGTGACGCGTCGAGGCGCCCGAGTAGCCCGGGCAGACCCGTCAGCTCGGCAACCGCGGAGCGGCACCGCTCGCAGCCCTCCAGGTGAGTCTCGAACTCGCGGCGTTCGGCGGGCGACAGCGCCCCCAAAACGTAGGCGGCATCCCATTCAACGAATCGCTGATGATCTGCGTGCGCGTGATCGGATGTCATCGCGTCACCCCCTTCTCCTGTAGCGCGAGCCGAAGCGCACGTAATCCGTAGTGCAGTCGTGACTTCACAGTCCCCTCCGGGATACCGAGTTCGCGTGCGACCTCGGCGATGCTGCGGCCGCCATAGTATGCGTGCACGACGACTGAGCGGTGCTCCAATCCGAGGCCGGCCAGTGCCTCCTCCACCAGCAGCGTCTCGAAAAGTGCGTCGGTGTGATCGCGCTGGACGCGTTCCGGCACCTCATTGACCGTCAACTCGTGGCGCTTGCGAGCGCTCCGCACATCGTCGATCACGAGATGCCGGGCGACGGTAAACATCCAGGAGCGGGTGCTCTCCGGCGCCTGGGCGAGGATGGCCGGCGTACGCCAAGCCCGTAGCAGCGTTTCCTGCACTACGTCGTCCGCCCCGGAGTGATCCCCAGTGAGATGCACAACGTAGCGCCACACAGCCCCGGAGTGAGCGTCGGCGAGGGCACGCAACGCATCGGCCTCGTCCGTGTTCACCGTGAGCACCTCCCTGCCCGAACAACGAGGTGGATGCCGAAAAAGTTCACGAGGCCACCAGCCTCGAGCCGGCCAGCACGAGCATGGCGACGTCGATCAGAGCCGCAGCGATCACCAAACGGAACAACCAGCGCCCGACGCCACGGCGCAGCGCGAGCACCAAGCCCGTCGCCCCGATCGCGAGGGAGATGGCGAACCCAGTGAGCGAGACTGCGTTGCCGCCGCTACCCGCCGCGATCACCCCCGCAGCCGCCACCAGGGCACCCCAAGTGATCACTATCGAGGGGCGCAGCCCGAGCCGATGCGGCAAGCCACGGATGCCCGTCTCGCGATCATCGTCGAGGTCGGGCAGCACGTTCGCGAAGTGCGCGGCGACCCCAAGTAGCGCTCCCGCCGCCACCGCCCACCACACGGGGAGCGCGGGAACGGGCCGCGCGAGGGTCGCAATGCCTGGCAGTAGCCCGAAGCTGAGGGCGTAAGTAAGAACCGAGACGGCGGAGTTCTTCAGAACCGTGTTGTACGCCCAGGCCGAGCCGAGGGCAACGACATGTGCGGCGGTGGCAGCCGGTCCGAGGGGGAGGGTCGTTAGCACTGCGGCGCCCGCGGTGAGCCAGGCGGCGGCACTGACAACTCCGACTGAGATTTCGCCACGAGCGACCGGCTTGTCGCTGCGGCCGACCGCGCGGTCGCGATCCGCGTCGATCCAGTCGTTCGACAGCCCGACCGATGCTTGATCGAGCAGCATCGCGACGCCCAGAACGACCACGCGCCAAGGTTCGAGTCCGACGGCAACGCCGAGCAATACGGCGACAAGCGTGACGGCAACTCCGGGCCCAGGATGCGTCGATCGAAGCAGGGCGGAGCCGCGGCGGAAGAGCGCGGAACCGCGGTGGGGCATGGTGCCAGCGTACGGCGCGCCCGAAGCCAGCCCCGCTACCGCGACACCAGCTTGGGGTGCATCTGATGCCCAGCCGCGCCGGTTAGCCTTGCCCCATGGCAGGAGAAGTCGAGGTCGGAGTGATCCGCGACTTGTTGCCCGGGACGTGGCGCATCAGTGCCACCAATATTCCGATGTGGGTGAACGGCTCGCGGCGTGATCCGGAGTTCGAGTACGTGCTGAAGACCGAGGTTCCGCTGATCCTCGACGATCGTGTTCACTTCACCGATGAGCGCGGGCGGCGACGTACCGTCGCTGGCACAGACCGCCGGGTCGGCGACCACTTTGTCTGGAAGGGCGTCGGCGCTCTGAGTCTGCTCCGCAGCCACTGGTACGTCGCGTCGCTAACTGACGACGTGCTCGTCATCCACTTTGAGAAGTCGCCAGTCACGCCAGCGGGAACGGATATCGCGGTCCGGGCCGGCACCGAGCACCCGGAGCTCCGGCGCCGCATCGCTGGCGACCCGGTCGGATTCGGACTCACGGTCGAGCAGTTCGCCAGCCTCAGCTGGCTGGATCACATTCCGAGGCTCTAGAACTGCTCAGGGTCCGTCGAGTTCAACGGGAAGCCCGAGATATTCGCCGTAGCGCGTTGCCGAGTGCACGACCGCCTTGTGGGCGGTCGTGCTGAGTTCGCCGAACGGCGCGGTAGTCAGCGTGATCTTCTTCGCCTTCGCTGGTCTCCGCCACGACCCAACGACTTCGCCGTTCACGACGATGGTCGACAGGAACATGCCGTTGCCGCCCGAGACGATCACCTCGGTGTCGGTGTCGGTGTCGGTGTCGGCGCCGGATAACGGGGCGTGGCGTTCGCTGTACCCGAGTAGGTACTCGTCGAAGCCGGGGAGGTCCAACCGCGAGCATCTCGCGCACGACGTGCGCCGGATCGTGGAGGGTGGGGTGCGTGATCCCGAGACTGGTCAACCGGAGGGCGGTCAGCCGCCGGCGCGCTTTGCTGAAGTCACGGTTGGCCATGAGGAAAGTATTGCGGGCAGCGCTGACGTCGCCGCGCTCTCCAGCTGCGGCCGATCCCGCGAGCTACTTGGTCGGCAACTGAACGTCGACGACGCTGTGCGCAACCGCCGGAGTCGCCGCCTGGGCAGACACCGGGGAGAGGGCAACGACCCCGAGGCCGGCCAACGCCATGACGCCGAGGCCGAGGGTCATGCTCAGCGCGCCGCGTGAGGCGGTTAGCTGGGCCGTGCGGTACTGCTTCGCGATCATCATCACGATTGCCACAACGGCAGTGACGCCGCTGGCGAGGATGATCGCGGCAAGTAGACCGGCATCGGCGGCAGGCATGGGGGAGGCCTTCGGTTGGGGAGCTTCCGGGGGAGGAGGCGACGGTGCGGGGAGGTGCTGGGATCCGTGTCGGTCATGTCCACCATAAGGGGGACCCGTCCGGAACACTGAGAACCTATCAGCCGCGTTCTGGGGGGTCAACCCTCGATCGCGACCGTCAGGATCCGGTCGGCAGGATTCCCAGTCTCTCGAGCTTGGCCATGAGTCCGGCGCCGTCGCGCGAGTAGACCCAGGGGATCCCATCGCCCCGGTGTGCCTCAGCCTCGGTGCGCCCGCCGGCGAGTACCGCTTCGCCCGAAGTCAAGCGGCGGATTGCCACAGCAGTGACGTTCTGCGGATGCGCGGCCGCGAAGTCCCCATAGATGCGTTCGTCGTGCTGCCCGTCGTCCCCCACGAGCAGCCAGCTTACGGACGGGAACTCGGTCGCGAGCCGTTCGAGACTTCTCGCCTTGTGCTCGGGACCGCTCCGGAACCATCGATCATGTGTCGGCCCCCAGTCGGTCAGCAGGAGCGTGCCGCGCGGATAGAGGTTGCGCTCAAGGAACCGTGTCAGCGTGGGCGCCACGTTCCAGGCCCCCGTCGACAGGTACACGATCGGCGTTCCGGGCTGTGCTTGCAGCACGCGTGTGTAGAACACGGCCATCCCCGCAACGGGCCGGCGGGCGTTCTCGTCAAGCACGAAGGTGTTCCAGGCCGCGAGCAGCGGGCGAGGGAGCGCCGTCACCATCACGGTGTCGTCGACATCCGAGACGATGCCGAATACGATCCCGCTATCGACGATGAAGACCGGCGCTTCGACGACGTCGTCGCCGATCCCAAGACATACGGAGCCCCATCCGGGCTTGAGCCGCACCGTGACCGCGGCGTCGATGACGCCGCCTCGATCGCAGCGGATGGTGAGGCGCTCGCCGCCGGCCGTCACCCCGACTTCGGCGGAGTTCACCGGAATGCTCACGAAGCTGCGCCACCCTCGGATGTTGGTGAACCGATCGGTCGGCGCTGCACCGGGTTTACGCAGAACCACGCGGCCGAGCACACGAACCCATTCCGGATTTCCGTACCCGATAAAAGGAATGACGGTCGGCACCAGACCGCGTCGACGTCCTTGCCGTTCACGCCAACCGTGCCAGGAGTCCTCGAGGCGGGCGAGCCAATGCTGGCGCGGCGAGGGAGTGCCGGAGAAGCTTGGCATTTTTCCAGTGTGTCATGTCCGACTTATCGTCGGCTCCCAGACTGCCCGGGCTATGCTCATGTCACCGATCGCGGAAATTCCACGCTCGGATCGCGAAGGAGAACCCGTGACCGACGCTTCTGTCATCGCCCCCCGCATGGACGCGATCGCGCAGATCCGGAACGAACCGGTTCAGGCTCGCAGCACCGCGCGTCTCGCGGCGTTACTCGATGCTGCTGCCCACGTGATCGATGAGATCGGCTACGAGCGCCTGACTACAGCCATGGTGGCAGAACGTGCCGGTGCGTCAATCGGTACCGTGTACCGCTACTTCCCTGACCGCATCGCGGTCCTGCAGAGCCTCGCCGCTCGCAACGCGGAGCGCACCAGCGCTCGGGCGTTCGCGGAGCTTGACAGCAGCCGCCACGGCGACTGGCTCTCGGCGTTCTCGGCGTCACACGACGTCTACATCGACGCGTTCCGCACGGAGCCGGGTTTCGCCTCGCTGCGCTACGGTGACGTGCTCGACCTTCGACCGTTCGTCGGCACACCGACCTTGCGTGTCCGGTCCGAGCGCTCGGCTGCCATCCTGGTGAACCGTTTCGGCATGGTCGACACCCCGGCTTCCCGCATCGCGTTCGAGTCGGCCCTTGTGGTCGCCGATGCGATCGCTTCGGATGCCTTCCAGCGCGACCCGAGCGGTGACCCCACGGTGCTGGCGAACGGGATGACGGCGATCGTCGCCCTACTCTCGGAATATTTTCCCGCCTCCGCGCGCTGACTTCCTGCGAGCTGCCTGAAACAGTTCGCCATCCGAATCCCGGGTTACGGTCCTCGAGAATAAGGTCGAGTCAGTCAACTGCGAGTTGGGTGCTTAGCGTACTGGCTCTCAGGGAGGCAGTCAGCGTTCGAGGGAGTCCGGCGTCGATGATCGAGTTCCGTGGCGTCTCGAAGACCTACCAAGACGGTACTCAGGCCGTCCGCAACTTTTCGCTAGAGATTCCGGCCAGGCAAATCACGGTTCTGGTCGGCTCCAGTGGCTCTGGCAAGACCACTCTGATGCGAATGATCAATCGAATGGTCGACCCGACGTCCGGCACGATCGAGATCGACGGGCAAGATATTTCGAAGGTTGAGCCGGTGCAGTTGCGGCGTGGCATCGGATACGTGATGCAAAACTCTGGTCTGCTTCCGCACCGCAAGGTCATCGACAACATCGCGACCGTTCCACGGTTGACGGGAGCGTCGAAAGACCAGGCTCGCGCCCGTGCCCTCGAACTGATGGATACGGTCGGCCTCGATCGCAAACTGGCGGAACGCTATCCGAGTCAACTATCGGGTGGTCAGCAGCAGCGCGTCGGCGTTGCACGCGGTCTCGCTGTGGACCCCAACATCCTGCTCATGGACGAGCCGTTCAGTTCCGTCGACCCGATCGTGCGCGACGAGCTGCAACAAGAGGTGCTGCGGCTGCAGTCCGAGCTCGCCAAGACGATCGTCTTCGTTTCGCACGACATCGACGAGGCCTTCCTGCTCGGTGATCAGGTCATCGTGCTCGCGCAAGGCGGCGAGATCGTTCAGCAGGGCACACCCGAGCAGATTCTCGCCAATCCGGCGAGCGACTTCGTGGCCAGCTTTATCGGCGCCGATCGTGGCAAACGACGGCTTACGGTCTCGTCGACCGCCTCCCGGGGCGACGACCGCGTTCTTGTAGACGCCGGCGGCTACCCGGTCGGCGTAATCGCGGCCCCTGACGGCAGGCTTGCCATCTCGAATGCGTCGCCAAAATCGCGCAGCGTGTCCAATAAGACCGATCAGGCGGGCGACGCCTGATGAACTGGGTATGGATCGGCAACAACCTCGGACTGATCGGGGGGCGCGTCATGGAGCATCTCGCCCTGACTGCCCCGCCGATCGTGATCGGGCTGGTGCTCTCCATACCCCTCGGCTACGCGGCCAGTCGCTCGAAGCTCACACGCTCGATCCTGCTGTCGGCGGGTGGCGTTCTCTACACGATCCCGTCGATTGCATTGCTGGTGCTGGTGCCGGTGACGCTCGGCATGGCGATCCTGGATCCGCTCAACTTGGTCTTCGCGCTCACGATCTACGCGGTCGCCATCATGGTGCGTTCGGCCGCTGACGCATTCGCCTCGGTGCCACAGGAGGTCGTCGCCTCGGCCACGGCGACCGGGTTCTCGAGGTGGCAGAGGTTCTTCGGGGTGGAGCTGCCGCTGGCCATCCCCGTGCTGCTTGCTGGCATCCGCGTGGTGTCGGTCAGCACGGTCAGCATCGCCAGCGTCGGCGCGCTGACCGGAATTGATCAGCTCGGGTCCTTCTTCACAGATGCGTTCCAGCGGTCCTTCATGACCGAGGCGATCGTCGGTATCGTCGCGATTCTCGTGCTGGCGGCCGTGTACGACATCATCCTGTCCCGCATTGGGCAGGCGATGATGCCCTGGAACCGCAAGCAGCCAGTCGTGATGGCCTCGCCAAAGGTCTACTCCGTGCCACTCGGGAGCTCTCTATGAACCTCTTCGGCGACGCCTTCGCGTGGATCTTCGATCCCGCGCACTGGACGGCAGGCCCCGATGTCTCGGGGCACATTGCCGAACACCTGGCCGTGAGCGCCTACTGCGTCGTGATCGCCGTCGCGATCGCGCTGCCAATCGGTGTGGCGATTGGCCACACGGGCAAGGGTCGCGGTGCTGCGATATTGATTAGCAACGTGGCGCGGGCCTTGCCGACGCTCGGCCTGCTGTCGATCCTGATCCTGCTATTCGGGATTGGGTTGCTCCCGATCACCATCGTCCTGGTGATCCTGGCGATCCCGCCGATGCTTGCAGGAGCGTACGCGGGCATCGAGTCAGTCGACCGGCAGACCATTGACGCCGCGCGTGCCCTCGGCATGTCCGAGTGGCAGATCATCTTTCGGGTCGAGATCCCGCTGGCGGCTCCGTTGTTGATCGGGGGGCTGCGCGCGACCGCGCTGCAGGTCATCGCGACCCTCGGGATCGCCTCCGCGTTCGCCTTCGGCGGCCTCGGCATCTATCTCATCAACGGGCTGGCGACCCTCGACTTCACCCAGTTGCTCGCGGGCGCGATCCTGATCACCGCGCTCGCACTCCTCGTCGACGGCCTCCTGGCTGTCGCGCAGCGATTCGTTGTGCCGCGCGGAGTCGCGCTCGGCCTTACGGATCTGAATGTCCCCAAGAACCGCGTGCGGGCACGACGCTCGCGCGCACTCCAGGAAGGTATGCAGTCATGAAGAAGCACAGCAGAGGGATCATCGCGGGCGTTGCCATCGCGGCAGCGGCAGCTT
>JAYTXO010000192.1:0-1999 GCA_043742905.1 Microbacteriaceae bacterium
GCGATGGTGCCCGACCTGCTGCGGGAGATCGGCCCGGCGCTTGCCGCAGACGCGATCGTCGTGAGCGTTGCGGCCGGGGTGACTACCGCCACCATGGAGGCGCTCGTCTCGCAGGTCGTGCTGCGGGCGATGCCGAACACGCCTGCCCTCGTCGGCAGGGGAGTGACCGGCGTCAGCCCCGGATCGCGCGCGACGCCGGAGGATGTCGCGCTCACGCTCACCCTGTTCGATACTGTCGGCCAAGTGCTCGAGATTACCGAGTCGAAGATCGATGCGCTCAGCACGATTTCTGGATCGGGCCCCGCCTATGTCTTCTACCTGATCGAGCAGTTGACCAAGACGGCGGTCGCGCTCGGCTTCACCTGGCAGGAGGCCGCGACAATGGTGAACGGCACCTTCCTCGGGGCGGCCGAATTGCTCGAGGCATCCGGGGAAGAACCCGCGGAGTTGCGTCGCCGGGTGACTAGCCCCAAGGGCACCACCGAGCGCGCCATCTGGGAGCTGGAGAAGGCCGACCTGTCGGCGGTTTTCGATCGGGCGACAGCAGCGGCGCTGGCCCGGGCGAGAGAGCTCGCGGCGGGCTGAGAGGCACAACGGCGCATCGCCAGTCACCCATTTAGCGTTTGTGCCTGCATGAGCGACTGGCCAGAAGTGCGGGTCCGCGCGAGGGCAGCCTGAAGAGCGCCATGAACACCACAACGAGCGGGAAGAAGATGCCGATGGCGAAGCGTTGGGAGCATGTCGACACGAAATCAGCGAATGAGCCGATGGCCCGGCGTACGTAATCGGCGCATCCAACGGGTCTAACGGCCATCGATACCCTCGCGCCAGGTCATCATGGTGCCCCATTGCCCCGCCCGGTAGCCTGTCATGATGGCTGACATCTTTGACGTGGTTGCAGATGCAACCCGACGGGACCTGTTGCAGGTGCTGCTCGACCGCTACACGGCGTCCAACGCTACACACGGCCGAGCCGACAGGGGTGAAATCAGTGTTGGCGAGATCGTCGAAAAGCTTGGCCTGAGCCAGCCGACGGTGTCGAAGCACCTCAAGGTGCTGCGCGACCACAAACTGGTGACAGTTCGCGAAGAGGGACAGCACCGTTACTACAGCCTCGACACCAGCCCACTCGAAGAACTCGAGGATTGGCTCATTCCGTTCCTGAGTGCGGACTTTGACGGGGGCATTGACGACGGCTCGACGGTGTTCGCGGCGTGGTCGGGCGTGCAAGTGCCGGAGCCGTTTCGACGCGCAGCCGAGACGCTGCAGCATCCGACCGAGGCCGGCACAGCGATCGGTCGTCGTGCAGCCGAGGCCTCGATTCGGCTGCAGGATGCCCAGCATGACCTGGAACGTCGGGTGATCGAACCGATCAAGAAGAAACTCACGAGGCGAGACGAGAAGTAGTCCGGCCGAACTGGGCGGTTGCCAACGGGTCACATTAGCCCCTAAAGTTACCGATTAGCACTCCAGTAACACAGGCGATCGAGTGCGTCTGTTCCCAATATCGCTGGAACCTGACAAGGGGCACCCGACATGGCACGCGATCTTTCCGAGGTGCGGTTTCTCACGGTTGCCGAAGTCGCCGACATGATGCGGGTGTCGAAGATGACGGTCTATCGTCTCGTGCATTCGGGCGAGTTGCCCGCCATCCGTTTCGGTCGCTCGTTCCGTGTTCCGGAATCCGCTGTCGTCGCGGCCATCGACACGCACATCTCTGACGTCGGGTAGCGCGTGCACGGTTGTTTCAGCAATGAGCGCGGCCGGTCCTACGCCGTTGCGGGGGACACGACCGTCAGCGGCGGTGCCACTGCGTCCCGGCGGGAGTTATGACTCCCGCCGGGAGGCGTAATCGCCGCCGTGCCCGGGATGGCTTTGAGCGCGTTGGATGATCATGTCGCCCGCGCCCAAGGACCAGGGTCGACAGGATGCTCGCCGGTCGGCCGGTCGGCCGGTCGGCCGGTCGGCCGGTCGGCCGGTTAGCGGGGCGACAGCCGGG
>JAYTXO010000193.1:0-2120 GCA_043742905.1 Microbacteriaceae bacterium
CGGTGTTACCGACCGGGCTTCGCGTACTCGATAAGGCAGGGGCGGCCGACCAGAACTCGTGGACCGTCACGTCGGCATTCGCCAAGAAGTACGAACTCACCGATATCGCCTCGCTCAAGAAGGTGACCGAACCGATTCTGGTTGGCGGTAATTCCGAGCTCGTGACCCGTCCGTACGGCCCGGATGCCCTCAAGGCGAAATACGGCGTCACCACTGCCGGTCTGACTGCGATCGAAGACGGCGGCGGACCATTGACGGTGAAGGCGCTGCTCGACAACAAGATCCAGCTCGCCAACATCTATACCGCGAGCCCGCTCATCAAGACGGACAACCTGGTTGTGCTGAAGGATCCCGACAACCTCTTCTTCCCGGACAACGTGGCGCCGATCGTCTCGAAGAAGGTCACGACGAAGGCAGCGGACATCCTCAACAAGGTGAACGGTAAGCTCTCGCGGTCTGATCTCGTGAGCCTTAATTCCGAGAGCGTGACCAACCAGAAGTCTGCAGCGGTCATCGCCAAGGCCTGGCTCAGCAAGAGCGGCCTGCTGAAGTAGCACCGATCGACTGAGAAAACGGGATGCCCGGGCTACGGCTCGGGCATCTCATCTCTGTGGGAGGCACCCCCTTCATATGACGGGCCTCGGCGCGGCTGACGGCCTTCTTCACCAACAATTCGATGGCGAGAAATACCGCAATGATTCCGACGAAGAAATAGCCCGCAGAATGCAGCTGGGTTGACAACTCTCGATACGATCCTGCGGCGAGCCAGCCGACCGAGACGTAGGCGGCGGACCAGAGGATGCAGGCGGGCGCGGTCCAGGCCAGGAACTTGCGGTACCCCATGGTGCTCATCCCCACGGTGAGCGGAATGAGAGCGTGCATCACCGGAAGGAACCGCGACACGAACACCGCGATGCCTCCGCGCCGGTCGAGATAGGTCTCCGCCCGAAGCCAGGTGCGTTCGCCGAGTCGCTGCCCCAGCCTGGAGGCCTGGATGCGTGGACCGAAGAATCGGCCGAGCGCAAAGCCGATACTCTCCCCGGTGAGCGACCCGATGATTACGGTCACCAGGAGTGCGACGTACTGTGGCAGGTCGGCGATCCCGGTTGCCGATACGAGCACGATCGTGTCACCGGGCACGATAAGACCCACGAGGATCGAGGTCTCGAGGATCATCCCGATGCCCGCGATCAGCACGCGCAGCACGGGATCGACATGGCGAACTGTGTCGAGAATCCAGGTGAGGGTGTCATTCACGCTCGTGAGCTTAGCCAGCCGACATGCGATCTCCTCCCCGCTACGGAAGGGGCTGTCGCAACCGATCGAGGCGCGAGCGCCAGGTTGCGAGACGGCCAGGCAGCTCGGCCATAGCCGGTCCATCGACCCATGCGGTGACGATGCGGATGCCGTGCAGGGCGCTGAGAGCCCAGATCTCGCAGCTCTCGAGCTCGGCCGGCTCAACCGATTCGTAGTGGACCTCGATCCCGAGAGCGGTCGCGAGGGCGATCACCGACCGGGCTGTCACGCTGGGCACCCGGTCCAGGTCGAGCGAGGGCGCGAAGAGCGCGTCGCCCCGCCACCAGAGGAGACCGCTATAGGCTCCCTCGACGACGAATCCGTCGGGGGAGATGATCACGGCCTCGTCGGCTCCGACCGCCTTCGCCTCCGTGCGGATGCGCAATAACGCCGCCATATCAGGTCCTTTAGTGCGGGGTGATGTCCTCGGATCGGCGCCGTTGTGGCTTGCGAGTCGCACCGATCGCGAGAGTGCCGGTGCGCTGCGTAGGCGGAACACCGCGAAAGCAGCGCCGCCTCTCAACTGCACTTCGAGCCGGGGGAACCAATCGCCGGTGTGGGGGATTGCGGCGATCGACGCGCTCCAGAACTGGTCCAGGTCGTCGATGAGCGCGCCCGCGGCATCGAAGAAGCGCTGGCGATGAAGGTCGAGTGCGAGCGTGGAACCATCGGTAACCAGCCAGGAGTCTGCTGCGGCAATTCCCGCGTCGGTCAGGTCGCAGTGGTCGAGCAGGTGCAATTCACCCTCATGCCAACGGTTGATCGACGACTCGCTCATAGAGTTAGGGTATGCGCCACCCGGTCTACGAATCTCCGCTGCCCGG
>JAYTXO010000194.1:0-1599 GCA_043742905.1 Microbacteriaceae bacterium
TGCTTGACGGGGTGGATATTTACAGCTCTGCTCGCCGTCTC
This sequence comes from Microbacteriaceae bacterium, assembly GCA_043742905.1. Lineage (GTDB taxonomy): Bacteria > Actinomycetota > Actinomycetes > Actinomycetales > Microbacteriaceae > Lysinimonas. The sequence goes on from JAYTXO010000194.1 coordinate 42, forward strand.
ACCGACGCCCGGCGCGAGATCGGCATGGTCTTCCAGAAGCCCAACCCGTTTCCGGCGATGTCGATTTACGACAACGTCGTGGCTGGACTGCAGTTGACCGGCAAGCGCGTCTCCCGTTCGCAGAAAGACGAACTGGTCGAAGTCAGCCTCTCGAAGGCTGGTCTCTGGAAAGAGGTGCGTGACCGGCTGCGGCAACCCGGCGGCGGTCTCTCCGGCGGCCAGCAGCAGCGGCTCTGCATCGCGCGGTCACTCGCGATCCAGCCCAGGGTGCTTCTTATGGACGAGCCATGCTCGGCGCTGGACCCCACGTCCACTCGCGTCATTGAGGAGACCATGCTCGAGCTCGCCAAGGAGGTCACGATCGTGATCGTGACTCACAACATGCAGCAGGCTCAACGCGTCTCCGACAACTGCGCGTTCTTCCTCGCGGCGCAAGGAACGCCCGGCGGGATCGTCGAGCAGGGCGACACGAAGATGATGTTCGAGGGCCCCAGCGACGCACGCACCTACGACTACGTGAACGGGCGATTCGGATGAGGCGCATGGTACGCGCGGCGGTCGCAGCAGCCGCGCTCGCAGGGATGCTCACGGCCTGCACCGCGACACCGAGCGCGGTTCCTGCAGTCCCGAAGGTCACGGCAGCTCCGGCATCCACGGGAAAATTCAACTCCGCGCTGGCCTACCAGAACGCGTGGCACATCGAGGGTGGAGGCAAGTACGCGATCGGGTCGGTGGACACCTGCGATCTCAACCTGCCGATTTCCATCGAGGATGCCGCTGCGCTCGCCAACCCGGACACCACGGTCCCTATCTTCGGCATGGTGTTCACGAATGGCGAGATCTCCTATGGCACGGTGTGGCCGACCGCCGCCCCGGGTACCGGCATCGTCTCGGGGACTGGCACATACTCGATCAGCTACGACTCTTCGGGATTGCCCACGACGCTGCAGGGGACGGCGAAGCTGAAATGGCATGACGCGAAGAAGTCGCCCGCGATCTCGACGAGAGCCGATCACCTGATGCTGACGTTCACGAAGGAACCGCGCGCCGACCGCTGTCCATGACGCGCGGATGGGTGAGCCGGGTCTGGCAGACTTGACGCACGCCGGATGCCGCAGCATCCGCGCGCGATCCGCTGTGGTGTAACGGCAGCACTTCGGCCTTTGGTGCCGTAAGGACCGGGTTCGAATCCTGGCGGCGGAGCGAAAGCGAGTGGCAGTTCGAGGCCACCGAGAGTTTTCGCGACGCGCTTTGCGCTCCTTCAACCGGTGGGGTGCGGGAGAATGGGCGTCATGATCGACCTGCGCCTTGCCGTCATCGTCCTCGCCGCCGGGCAGGGCACTCGCATGAAGTCCTCGCGGGCGAAGGTGCTGCATCCGCTCGCAGGTGTTCCCCTGATCGGGCACGTGCTGGCCACGGCGCGTGAGCTGTCGGCCGCGCACGTCATCGCGGTGGTGCGGCACGAGCGTGACGCGGTATCAGCCGCCATCCGGGACTTGATGCCCGAGGCCGTTGTGGTCGATCAGGACGCCACTGCCGGCACCGGTCGCGCGGTCGA
>JAYTXO010000195.1:0-6221 GCA_043742905.1 Microbacteriaceae bacterium
GATTTCGATGCCGTGCGAGCCGACAAGCAACGTGGTGTCCGGCAGCTCGGCGACGCCGATCAGACTGCGCAGCGAACGACCGCTCACCAGCGCCACGCGGGTGTTCGGCAGTGCCAGAAGTCGGAGGACGGCATCCCGCGCCTCGGGAACGGCACGCGCCTGCTCGGGCTTGTCGACCTCGGGAGCGAGGGTGCCGTCGAAGTCGAGCGCGACCAGTAGCCGCTTCACACGGGCAAGCTCGCGCAGCGCTCCGACGAGCGAGGAGGAGAGGGCGTGGGGGCGGGAGCGGGGCATGGTCACTCGGTAGCGCGTCGCGTGGCCGCTAGGGTGCGCAGGAAGTTCTGCGACCAGTGTGTGACATCGTTCTCGCGGACCCGCTTGCGCATCGCCTTCATGCGCTTGCGGCGTTCGGGGCGCGGCATATCGACGGCACGGATGATCGAATCCTTGAGCCCATCGATGTCGTGCGGGTTGATGAGCAGCGCGGTGCGCAGCTCGTCGGATGCGCCGGTGAACTCACTCAGCACAAGTACTCCGTCGTCGTCGAACCGGGCCGCGACGTACTCTTTCGCGACCAGGTTCATCCCGTCGCGGAGGGCGGTGACCAGCATCACGTCGGCGGCGATGTAGAGCGCTGCCATCTCTTCGCGCGGGAAGCCGTGATGGAGGTAGCTGACCGCCTGGTGGCTGATGGTGCCGAAGTCTCCGTTGATGCGGCCCACCGTCAGCTCGATCTCATCGCGGAGATGACGGTAGGTCTCCACCCGCTCCCGGCTGGGGCTGGCAACCTGCACGAGAGTGATGTCCTCGACTTTGAGGCGACCTTCCTGGAGCAGTTCACCGAAGGCTTTCAGGCGGTGGCCGATCCCCTTGGTGTAATCGAGGCGGTCGACGCCCAGCATGATCGTCTTCGGGTTGCCGAGGTCGTGCCGGATCTGCCGGGCGCGCGCTTGGACTTCCGGACTGCGCGCCAGGTTTTCGAAACCGTCCACGTCGATCGAGATCGGGAACGGCCGCGCGATCACCTGCCGGGCCGGGTTCGCCCCCCGCGCCGGAACCTCGATCACCGGTGTCTTCGTGGCGTGGCCGACCAGGCGCCGCACGGCGCGCGAGAAGTTGCCGGCATCCGCGACGCGCTGGAATCCGATCACGTCGGCGCCGAGCAGACCCTCGATGATCTGAGTGCGCCACGGCAGCTGCGAGAAGATCCCGTACGGCGGGAACGGAATGTGGTTGAAGAAGCCGATGGTGAGGTCCGGGCGAGCTTGCCGCAGCATCCGTGGGACCAACTGCAACTGGTAGTCCTGCACCCACACCGTCGCGTTCGGGGCGCAGACCGCCGCGATGGCATTGGCGAAACGCTGGTTGACGCTTACGTAGCTGTCCCACCAGACCCGGTGGTAGCTCGGCGGCGCAATCACGTCATGGTAGAGAGGCCAGAGAGTGCCGTTGCTGAAGCCCTCGTAGAAGTTCTCCAGATCCTCGTCGCCGAGCTTGATCGGCACGATCCGGATGCCATCCCAGTCGAAGTGCTCGAGCTCGAGGTCGGCCTGGCCCGCCCAGCCCACCCATGCGCCGTCCGCCTCGCGCATGATGGGCTCCAGCGCAGTCACGAGACCGCCCGGCGACGGGCGCCAACTCGCCGTGCCGTACTCATCGACCACTCGATCGACGGGGAGACGATTCGAGGCGACGACGAAGTCGTACCGTTCATCGCTCATTGCTTCACGGTAGCAGTGCTGATTTCTGCGCGGCCGCACTCGCAGCCGCAGCGCCGTCGATCGGGCAAGCGCGCATCACGCCGGCTCCGAACTGGGGGTGTCCGCGGTTTCGGAGTTCCTGAGACTGTCACCCTCGTACAAATCATCCCGTTAGATTTGAGATCAAATGATTCCCATCGGTATGAGTACCACCTGCGTCTTCCCCGCATCCGTTGAGAAGGCGTTCAAGATGGCACGCCTGGCCGGTTTCGACGGCATGGAGATCATGGTCACCAACGATCCGGTGACCCAGGACCCGATCGCACTCCGCGAGCTGAGCGAGAAGTACGGCCTCCCGATCCTGTCGATCCACGCGCCGACGCTCTTCCTCACCACCTTTGTCTGGGGTCGGGACCCGGCAGTCAAGCTGCGCCGCTCGGCCGAACTCGCCGTCGCCGTCGGTGCCCCCAGCGTTGTCGTACACCCGCCGTTCCGGTGGCAGTCCGGCTACGCCGAGAACTTCGTGCGCATCGTCGCCGAAACCCAGGGCGAGACTGGGATCGAGATCTGCGTCGAGAACATGTTCCCGTGGAAGGTCGGCGGCAAGATCATGAAGGCATACCTGCCGAGCCCCGACCCGATCGACATGAACCCGGATGCGATGACGCTCGACTTCTCGCATGCCTCCCTGACCGGGCGCGACTCGCTTGAGTACGCGATGGCAATGGGGGATCGCTTGCGCCACATCCACCTCTGCGACGGCACGCGGTCGGTTGAGGAGGGCAACATGTTCGACGAGCACCTGGTTCCCGGCTACGGCAACCAGCCGGTCGCCGAGACCCTGAGCTGGCTCGCCGAGAACCACTGGACCGGTCAGGTCGTCGCCGAGGTCAGCCTCCACAAGATTCGCGATCAGAAAACGAAGCTTCGGATGCTGAAGGAGACCGTCGCGTTCGCGAAGCTCTACCTCGGCCAGGAGCACGAGGAGCGCGAGCCCCTCACGGTCGGCTCCGTCAAGGCGCGTCGTCAGCGCAAGGCGGCGCGCCGCAACCTCAAGTCGGCTCGCGCAGACGCGGAGTAGCCCCGCTCTGCGCATCGCGCCGCGCCGCGCAGAAATGCTGGCGGGACGCTGTGCGAAGTGCGCTCAGGCCGTCGTGGGAACCAGCCCCAGCGCGCTGGCCCGGCGTGTACGACGGATCGCAACGTTTGCGACGGCAACGCTCGCTAACCCGAAGAGCAGCAGAGCGACGGCCGAGCCGATCGCAGTGCCCGCGCTTCCGCCGGTGACGATCTGCTGCATCCCCGTGGTCGCCCAGCTGAGCGGCAGGAACGGGCTGATCCACTGGAATGGAGCCGCAAGCAGCTGCACCGGATAGATGCCAACTGCTGCGATCTGCAGGGCGAGCAGGAACAGCGAGATCAGCAAGCCGGCCCTCCCGAATCCGATCGTCAGCAGATAGTGGAACGCCGTGAAGGCGGCTGCTGTGATCACCGAGAACACCAGGGTTGCTGGCAGCAGGCTCCAGCCAACGCCGACCGCGGTATGCAGCAGAAGTACGAGCAGGATTGCCTGCGCGCTCGTCAGCACACCGGCCCCCAGAAGCGTGCTCCCGACGACTCGCGAGGAGGACGCGGTCGAGGCCAGCACGCGGCGCGTAACCGGACGCATCACCAGGAATACCGCGAGAGCACCAACCCAGAGCCCGACCGGGAGGTAGAACGTCGAGACCGCCTGCGCAAGCTGGGAGATGCTGTGCGCGGTGGTCACCGAGAGACCGACCGGGTTGGCGGCGACCCCTGCGGCCTTGGTGGCTGCGGTGGCATCCGAGCTCGGGACCTGCTTGGCGCCGTCGTTGAGTCCGGTGGCGAGCGACGTTGCGCCGTCGGCCAGCTGCGCGGTGCCGCTGGCGAGCGACTGAGTGCCGCTCACGAGTGCGGAGCCGTTTGTGGCCAGGGTGTGCGCGCCCACGGCGCTCTGCGAGATCCCTGACCGGATGCCGTCGATCCCCGCCGTCGTCGATGCGCTCAGGGTGCCTCCCTGGCTTGCGGCGCTGGCGAGCTGCGCCGTGATCCCACGCACCTGCGCCATCAGCGCGGCATTGTTCGGGTCAGCGGCCAACGCAGCGGTCGACGCGGTGAGGGCGCTCGACAGCTGGGAGACCCCTCCGGTGTACGACGACACTCCCGCGCTCAGCTGGTCGAGGGATGCCGCCCCGCTGTTCAGCTTCGAGAGTCCCGAGCTGAGCGCGCTCACGCCCGAGGTGTACTTCGACAGCCCAGTGCCCAGGCTGGACGCGCCGTTCGAGACCGACAGCGCCCCCGATGCCAAGCTGCTCGCCCCATCCGCCGCGTGCGACAGTGAGGCGCCGAGCGTGCCGAGACTCGCATAGACCCCGGAGATGTACTGCTTCGTGATGGCTGAGCCGAAAGTTCGTACCAAGCCGTTGCCGAGAGACTGGGCTACCGAACCGGCCACGTACGAGTGCGCGTCGTCCGTGCGGATCGACAGCTGCGCCTGCGTCGGCGAGCTGCCGCGCAGGGAGAGCACCGACTTTGAGAAGCTCTTCGGTATGGTCAGCACCGCGTAGACCTGGCCGTCGGCCAGCGCCTTTTTCGCGTCGGCGGCGTTGCTCAGCGACCAGTCCATGCCGGGGGACTTCGTGCCGGTGAGCTCCGTGACGAGCTGACGGCCGGCGAGCACGTAGTTCGTGGTTCCGTCGGCGTTCGTGGTCGTTATCGCCTGGTCGGCGTTGACGATCGCCGCCGGGATGCGTGCGAGACCGGCCTTCGCGTCGCCGAGCGACGCGACGTACAGGCCGACGAAGGCGAGCGGGATGAGAATAACCGCGAGGACGGCGGCGACCCGCAGACGGGGCAGGAATCGGGTATTCATCGCATGGCACCTTCCGTGGCGAGCGTGACGTCGAGCATCTGGATGCGCGATGGCGTGGCCTCCGCGACCCGGCGCAGGCCGGGCATCCCGACGACCACGGTCGTGGTTGAGGGGGCGAGTCGGTCGAGCGCGAGCAAGAATGCTTGCGCGTCGAGCGGATCGGAGAACGGGTCGAGGGCGTCGAGCAGCACGACCGGCGTCCGCTCGCTCAGTGCCACGGCGGCGAGGGCGAGAGCGCGCTCCAACTTTGGCAGTGACTCGATCGCTGTCGAGGCGTCGACCGGCACGGTCTGGCGGCCAAGACCCTGCAGGGCACCCGAGACGCGTCCGGCGCGGACCCGAGCCCGGCGTCCGGCGAAGGGTGCTGCATACCAGGGGCTGGTAAGGCGCAAGTGCTCCTCGAGCAGTTCGCCGAGGCTGACCGTGACTCCGGCGCGACCCGGACCCGACAGGTCGGCGATCGCGACCATTCGTGAGACGCGGGCGGAATCCGACGGCAACGGATGCCCGCCCACCTGGGCGCGCCCGCTGCGAGGGTCGAGACGACCGGCCACCGTCGCGGCGATGAGGCGCCGAGCGACCGGATCGCCCTCGACCAGGCAGATCGTGCCGGCCGCGAGGTGCAGCGACACCGGACCGACCGTGACGGCGGATGCTCCGGATCCGGTCGCGACAACCAGCCCGTCGAGCGAGACCTCCTCGCCCGCGGCGTGCCGATCGAGCGCCCATGCGGTGGCCTCCTGGTGGGAGCGCAGGCCCTCCCCCTCGATGTCCACGTTCGGCAGGATGCGGTTGAGCCAGCGTGGGAGGTACCAAGCGGAACGCCCGGCAAGCGCCATCACGGCGGGAACGAGGGTCATCCGCACGAGGAAGGCGTCAACGAAAACTCCGACCGCCAGCCCGAGCGCGATCACCTTGATGACTCCTGCCCCCTCCGGCACGAAGGCCCCGAAGACGAAGAACATAATCAGTGCGGCGGCCGTGACGACGCGCGCGGCGCCCGAAAATCCGGTCACGATGGAGGCGCGAGCCACCGCACTTCGCTCGCGACCCGTTGACCCGGCCGGCAGCTTGGCGACCCCGTGCACATAGGCCTCGCGCATCCCGGAAACCAGGAAAACCTCGTAGTCCATTGCCAGCCCGAACAGGATCGCCATGAGCAGCACCGGCATAAAGCTCAGGATCGGGCCAGCTTGGGTCCCGAGCGCCGCAGCGCCCCAGCCCCACTGGAACACCGCGACGACGACTCCGAACGCGGCAAAGACCGAGAGTAGGTAGCCGAGAGCCGCCTTGATCGGCACGAGCAGCGAGCGGAACACGATCATCAGCAGAAGCACCGAGAGCCCGACCACGATGAGGCCGAAGGGCAGCAGAGCGGAGTCGAGTCGCGAGGAGACGTCGATCGCGACGGCGGTCGCGCCAGTCACCGCGATCGGCATGTTGTACTTCGAGGCAATGGACGGCTCGAGGGCACGGATGCTTTCCACGAGCTTGGTGGTCTTCGGATCGCTCGGACCGGTGGTCGGGACCACCTGAATGATCGCGGTGTCCAGCGTCGCGTTCGGCGTGCCCGAGCTGACGGACTTGACGCCAGGCAGCTCTTTAATCCGGGTGCCGATCGCTTTCAT
>JAYTXO010000196.1:0-4223 GCA_043742905.1 Microbacteriaceae bacterium
GGATGACGCGATCAACTCGGTACTGCATCCCACGGTCGGTCCCTGGTTGTTCTTCGTGGCCGTGAACCTGAAGACGGGCGAGACCGTGTTCTCGACGACTGCAGCCGAGCACGGCGTGGCGGTCAAGCAGTGGCAGGCCTGGTGCCATCAGAGCGCAGAGAACATGGCGTACTGCGCGTGAGCCCGAGCGCGCGTCACGGCGTCGAGCCACGTACCCTGGCAGTACTCGGGTCCCCGATCGCACATTCGAAATCACCGTCGTTGCACACCGCGGCCTACGCGGTGCTCGGGTTGCCCTGGAGTTACTCGGCTGTCGAGGTGGTCGAGGGCAGCCTCGGCGCCTTCGTGAACACCCTCGACTCGTCCTGGCGCGGACTTTCGCTGACCATGCCACTCAAGCGTGAGGTGCTCCCGATGCTGGGGTCGCGCACGCAAATGGTCGAGACGGTCGGCGCCGCAAATACCGTGTTGCTTGACGAGGATGGCGTGCTGCACGGCTTCAACACGGACGTTGCAGGCATTGTCGCCGCTTTCGCCGACCATGGCGTGACGAGTCTGGAGAACGTCCAGATTCTGGGCAGCGGAGCGACCGCTGCCTCTGTGCTGGCGGCCGTGTCGATGCTCGGGGCGACCCGCGCACTGGTGTCGGCGCGTGACCCTGAGCGAGCGGCATCCCTGGAACCGCTTGCGGCAGCTCTCGGCGTCGAGCTCACAATCCGTCGGCTCGGCATGATGGACCGTTCTCTGTCGGTTCCCAGCGCGGTGATCGCCACGATGCCCGGTGCCAGCGATCACGGCATGGTTTACCCGGAGGCGCTTCGGCAGGGTGCCGTTTTGCTGGATGTGGCATACGAACCTTGGCCGAGCGAACTCGCCGCCGCGTGGTCGGAGGTTGGGGGCACCGTCGTGAGCGGACTGGAGATGCTGCTGCACCAGGCGATCGCCCAGGTGCGCATCTTCGCGACCGGCGTGGAGGGTGGCGCACTGGCGAGCGAACCGGAGGTTGTCGCCGCAATGCGAACCTCGGTCGGCCTCCCGGTGCCGAACAATGGGCCAGCGACCTGAAAGAATGAGCACATGCTGCGTTGGTTGACCGCTGGTGAGTCTCATGGCCCCGAACTGGTGGCCGTGCTCGAGGGCCTGCCCGCTGGCGTCCCTGTCTCGCGGGAAGACATTCAGGCCGACCTGGAGCGTCGCAAGCTCGGCTACGGCCGGGGCGCCCGGATGAAGTTCGAGCAGGACGAGCTGAACTTTTCGGGTGGCGTTCGGCACGGCCTTTCAATGGGTAGTCCGATCGCGCTCCGCATCGGCAACACCGAGTGGCCCAAATGGGTCGAGGTGATGAGCGCCGAGCCGGTGGACGCCGCGGTGTTCGAGACCGGCCGAGGTACGGCTCTGACGCGCCCGCGGCCGGGTCACGCCGACCTGGTTGGGATGCAGAAGTACGACTTCGAAGAGGCCCGTCCCGTGCTGGAGCGTGCGAGCGCTCGCGAAACCGCTGCCCGCGTGGCACTGGGTGCGGTGGCTCGGGCGTTCCTCGGCGAGCTTGGAGTGACGCTGGTGAGCCACACGCTGTCGATCGGTCCGGTGCGGGTGCCGGACGGCTCCCCGCTGCCGACCGAGGCCGACGTGGAGACGCTCGACGAGGATCCGCTTCGTTGCTTCGACCGCGCGACATCCGCCCTGATGGTCGCCGAGATCGACGACGCCCATGACACCGGCGACACGCTCGGCGGTGTGGTCGAGGTCCTCGCTTACGGCTTGCCTCCTGGACTCGGCAGCTACGTGCACTGGGACCGACGACTCGACTCGCAGCTCGCGGGCGCGGTCATGGGGATCCAGGCGATCAAGGGCGTCGAGGTCGGCGATGGCTTCCTCACCACGACCCGCCGCGGCTCGCAGGCGCACGACGAACTGGTTACGGACGACGGTCTCATCACCCGCCTGAGCGACAGGGCCGGCGGTACCGAGGGTGGCATGAGCACGGGCACGCTCTTACGAGTCCGTGCCGGAATGAAGCCCATCGCGACCGTTCCGCACGCTCTCCGCACGGTCGATGTTGCGACGGGCGAGGCGGCAGCGGCGCACCACCAGCGTTCCGACGTCTGTGCGGTGCCGGCCGCCGGCGTCGTCGCCGAGGCCATGGTCGCCCTGGTTCTCGCCAACTCCATGATCGAAAAGTTCGGCGGCGACTCGGTCGGCGAGACCAAACGCAACCTCGACGCCTATCTCGCGGCGATCCCAAGCTCGCTGCGCACCGCGGCGGCCTCAGCCCCCGAATGATGCGCGCGATCGGAGTGGCCGCATGACCGGGGGTCCTCCCGTCGTCCTGATCGGGCCAATGGGTGCGGGCAAGACGCGGATCGGCAAACGGGTGGCGCGCATCCTGGGGACCGGTTTCCAGGACACTGACCGCATCATCGTGGCCGAGAACGGCCCGATCCCGGCCATCTTCGACACGCTCGGCGAGGAGCACTTTCGCACCATCGAGCGAGAGGCGGTTGCTCGCGCGCTCGCAAGCGATGACGTCGTGGCGCTCGGTGGGGGAGCTATTCTCGCCCCGGAGACGCAGGCGATGCTCGCTAAGCACCGGGTGGTGCTGGTTACGGTTTCCGCCGAGGCCGTCGCGCCTCGAATCGGAGACGGTCGGCGGCCGCTGGTCCGCGGCGGTCTCTCGGACTGGGAGCGTATCTACGCCGAGCGACTTCCCATCTACACACAGTTGGCACGTCTGACAGTCGATTCGTCGCACCGTCCGATCGATGCCGTGGCACAGGAGGTGGCCGCATGGTCGACAGCGACAGCGTGACTCCGAGCGACCCAGCTCCGAGCGACCCAGCTCCGACGACCGAGATTCCGGTAGCAGGTGACCCCGGCTACTCGGTATTCGTCGGTAGGGGTCTGCATGCCCGCCTCCCAGAATTCCTCGCCCCGCGCGTCAAGAAGATATTGATCGTGCACGCGCCGACTCTGGCGGCCCGGGCCGAGATCCTGCGTGAGGAGCTCAGCGGTCGCTACGAGGTCCTACTCGCCGAGATCCCGGATGCCGAAGCTGCCAAGCGCGTCGAGGTCGCCGCCTTCTGCTGGCAGGTCATGGGCCAGACCGATTTCACCCGTTCCGACGCAGTCGTCGGACTGGGCGGGGGAGCCACAACCGACCTGGCCGGATTCGTGGCCGCGACCTGGCTCCGCGGGATCGACATCATCCAGCTGCCCACCACCGTGCTCGCCATGGTGGATGCGGCGGTCGGAGGTAAGACGGGCATCAACACCGCAGAGGGCAAGAACCTGGTCGGTGCCTTCTGGGCGCCACGTGCCGTTCTGTGCGACCTCGACGCGCTTGAAGGCCTCAGCAAGAACGAGATCCTCGCCGGTTATGCCGAGATCGCCAAGGCAGGCTTCATCGCGGAGCCCGAGATCCTCGACACCATCGAAGCCGACGTTGATGCCGCCACCGACCCGACCACGCCGCAGTTCCGTCGCAACATGGAACTAGCGATCGCTATGAAAGCGCGCGTCGTTGGTGAGGACTTCACGGAGCAAGGTCTCCGCGAGATCCTGAACTACGGACACACCCTGGGTCACGCGATCGAGCACGCAGAGCGGTACCAGTGGCGCCACGGCGCGGCCGTCGCGATCGGGATGATGTTCGCGGCCGAGTTGTCGCGACTGACCCGCTCGCTCAGTGACGCCGCCGTGGATCGGCACCGCCGCATCCTGGACCTGCTGAGCCTCCCGACGAGCTACCCAGCGGGTCGCTGGCCTACGCTGCTCGCCACCATGAAACGCGACAAGAAGGCGCGCGGCGAACTGCTGCGGTTCATCGTGCTTGACGACATCGCTCGCCCGACCACCCTCACCGGCCCCGAGGAGCAACTGCTGTTCGCCGCGTACCAGGAGATCTCCGAAGCTCGTTGAGTAGCGGCAGAGCCGCGCGTCGAAACCGGCTGTCGCCGCTTCTCGATCAGGGATCGCTAGGCTCGCCTCATGTCTCGCGTGCTCGTGTTGAACGGTCCGAATCTCGGGCGCCTCGGCAGCCGCGAGCCCGACGTCTACGGCCACCAGGACCTGAGCTTGCTGCGCGTCTTGCTGGCCGAACAGGCCGGCTCCGCCGTCGAGATCGACCTGCGCCAGACGGACGACGAGGCTGAGCTCATCCGTTGGCTCCACGAGGCGGTGGATACCACGAGTCCCGTAATTCTGAATCCGGCGGCGTTCACGCA
>JAYTXO010000197.1:0-3038 GCA_043742905.1 Microbacteriaceae bacterium
GACCTCGTGCGCGGGGAGATCACCTTCCCGGCCGGATCCTTCGTGGACTTCGTGGTCGTGCGCCCTAACGGTGCCCCGCTTTATACCTTCGTGAACCCGCTGGATGACGCGCTCATGGGAATCACGCACGTGCTGCGCGGCGAGGACCTGCTGTCGTCCACCCCGCGGCAGATCGCGCTCTATCACGCCCTCATCGAGATCGGAGTGGCGACCGCCATCCCGCGCTTCGGCCACATGCCGTACGTGATGGGGGAGGGCAATAAGAAGCTCTCCAAGCGCGACCCAGAGTCCAATCTTTTCCACCATCGTGAGCGCGGGTTTATCCCCGAGGGTCTGCTCAATTACCTCTCGCTGCTTGGCTGGTCGCTCAGCCACGACCGCGACGTGTTCACCATGGATGAGATGGTCGCCGCCTTCGACATCGTCGACGTGAACCCCAACCCGGCCCGCTTCGATGTGAAAAAGGCCGAGTCAATCAACGGCGACCACATCCGTCTGCTGGCCCCGGATGTTTTTGTTGAACGCCTGCTTCCCTACCTGGCCGGGCTCGTCTCCGATCCTCCGACCGGCACCGAGCAGGCCATCCTGCGCGAAGCCGGCCCGCTCGTTCAGGAGCGCATGCAGCTGCTCGGCGAGGCTCCGGCCCTGCTCGGATTCTTTTTCGCGGCGGATGACGCGATAGAGGTCGACGCGGATGCCACCCCTCCGGCGGGCTCGGCCGAGATTCTCGATGCCGCCGTCGGCGCGCTCGAGCAGGTCACTGACTGGTCCCACGCCGAGATCGAACGGGTGCTGCGTGCCGAGCTGATCGAGGGAGGCGGACTCAAGCCCCGCATCGCTTTCGGTCCTCTGCGCACGGCCCTGTCGGGCAAGCGAATCAGCCCACCACTGTTCGAGTCGATGCAGTTGCTCGGCAAGGAGTCAACGCTCGCGCGACTCACCCGGCTTTCGGCCGCCCTTTAGCCGATGGAACACTACGACGTTGCCATCGTCGGTGCCGGGCCCGCCGGGCTGAGCGCGGCGCTGAACCTTGCGCGCGCCCGTCGCCGGGTGCTGCTGCTCGATGCGAACCGGCCGCGTAACGCAGCGACGCTGATCTCCTGGGGCTTCATCACGCGCGATGGTATTGCGCCGCACGAGCTCCGTCGGCTCGCGCGAGAGGAACTCGAGCGGTACCCGGAGGTCGAGGTGCAGAAAGCGACGGTTCTTTCCGTTGCTCGGGCAGCTGGCACATTCGCGGTCGAGGCGAAGGGGATCAACGGCTCCCCGAGCAGGTCGGTCACGGCGTCGGCGATACTCGTGGCGACCGGACTGAAGGAGACGCTGCCGGCGCTGCCGAGCATCCGCTCGTTCTATGGCCTCGGATTGTTCAGCTGTGCCGAATGTGATGGCTACGAGTACAGCGACCAGCCCCTCGCTCTCATCGGTGAGACTAGTGATCTCGCCGCGCGAGCGCTGTTGATTGCGCAGTGGAGCCGTAATCTCACGGTGTTCACGAATAATCTCGGGCGCATCACGGATGCCCAGGAGGCTCTGTTAGCCGGGCGTGGGGTGCGTGTCGAACGTGGCGTCATCGACGACGTTGTCGGTGAGCGCGGCGTCGTCTCCGCGGTGCGGCTGGCGGATGGAACCTCTATTGCGGTGGAGGGCGGCTTTGTTCGCCCGCACTGGGATGCCTCCCTGGGCTACCTCTCTGCGCTCGGCCTCGCAACGGACGGCTGGGGACTGCTCACCACGGATGCCGACGGTCGAACCAGCGTCGCTGGCGTCTACGCCGCAGGGGACTCCACCGCGCCGGGTCCGCAGCAACTCATCGTGGCTGCCGGCGCTGGCGCGCGCACCGCAGCCGCGATCAATCGCGATCTGATCGGCATCCCCGGCAGCTGACTGGCCGCTCAGCGCTGCCGGTCGATTAGTCGCTCGCCAGGGTTCGTACTTAGACCGTGCCTAGTCCCGCGGTCCTCGCAGGTGTTCCCGGTTCAGCGCGTCCATCTCGTCATCGGTCAGCGCGTCAAGCACCCTGGCTTCCGACCGGTCGATGCGTGACCAGCGTACGAACATGATGATCAGGATCGGTACGTCCGCGACCTCGGCGATGAACCAGAGGAAATCACCGGAGAGATGCTGGTCGTGATAGGCCGAGGGAAACCAGGCCGGAAGCGAACCCGAAGCCTGACCAAGCCCATCGAGGATGTGATTATTCAACCGCAGCAGAATGCCGGGGATGGCGTCGACCACCAGCTCCACGAAGACAAGCAAAAACTCAACGGTGATGAAAAAGCTGGTGTGCTGGGTGGTGTTCTCGACGATCGGCAGCACCATCAGCAGACCCATCAGGGGCACCGCGACGGTGAGAATGCCCGCCGCAACCGAGCTCTCGCGCAGGCTTCCGGCGATCGGCGTGAGAAACACCGAGAACGCGGCGAGGGCAAAAAGCGGCGCGAAGACCGCGTTGCCGGCCAGCCGCACGGGCCAGGACCGGAGAATGGCATCCACCGTCTTCAACGAGGAGCCAACAAGCACGAGCCTCGCCAGCGCGATCGGCCTGCCGAGGCTGAGCAGACCGGGCACGGCGAAGAGCATGAGTGCGATGCGGGTCGTGAACGCCCAGCGCAGGTCGGTGCTCCAGACGCCGAGAAATCCGAGGTTCACGACGGCAAACGATCCCAGCCCGAGCATAAAAAACCAGACGGTACGGATACGGGGCCAGACCACCTGCCGTCGGCGCAGCGCCAGAACGCCAGCCGTGTATAGGCCACCGGCCAACAGACTGAAGCTCACCGAGACCGGATCGAATCGCCAGCTCGTAAGGAAGGTCAGGATGGGAGGCGTGGCTGGCTCGATTCGTAACTGGGGGATCGCAGAAAGTCTGTCATGCTGCGCCGTATACCCACCGCTGCATTTGGGCGACTCCCGGCCCGTAGGTTAGAGTAACGAGTCGGCTCGGGTTCTTCCCGAGTGTGGTGGGGTATGGTGTAATTGGCAACACGGAAGATTCTGATTCTTTTGTTCTTGGTTCGAGTCCAGGTACCCCAGCT
>JAYTXO010000198.1:0-12139 GCA_043742905.1 Microbacteriaceae bacterium
GTGTGCCCGCGATTACGAACGGCGCACTCGGCGTGAGTGTGGAACTGCCGCGACCTGCTCCGGTGCGCGGTCGCCTCATCGACCGTCCGGTGACGGGCGAGAAGCGTGTGCTACTCGCCGCCCCGCGCGGCTACTGCGCCGGCGTCGATCGAGCAGTGATCGCGGTGGAAAAGGCCCTCGACCGTTTCGGATCGCCGGTCTATGTGCGCAAGCAGATCGTCCACAACGTGCACGTGGTGAGCGAGCTCGAGAAGCGTGGAGCGATCTTCGTCGACGAGGTCGATCAGGTGCCGAAGGGATCTCACCTCGTCTTCAGCGCACACGGCGTGAGTCCTGCGGTGGTCGCGGCCGCCGCCGAGCGCGAGCTGCAGGCGATCGACGCCACCTGTCCCCTTGTCACCAAGGTGCACCGCGAGGCGACCCGGTTTGCCGGACAGAACAAGCACATCCTGCTCATCGGGCACGCCGGTCACGAGGAGGTCGAGGGCACGATGGGCCATGCGCCCGACGTCACCACTCTCGTGACGAGCCCCGACGACGTGGACACCATCGAGATCCCCGACACCGACGAGCTGGTTTGGATCTCACAAACCACCCTCAGCGTCGACGAGACGATGGAGACGGTACGCCGCCTGCGCGAACGCTTCCCGCAGCTTCAGGATCCGCCGAGCGACGACATCTGTTACGCCACCCAGAATCGTCAGGTGGCGATCAAGAAGGTGTCACAGGATGCCGAACTCGTGATCGTCGTCGGGTCGGCGAACAGCTCGAACAGTGTCCGTCTCGTCGAGGTGGCGCTGGAGTACGGGGCCCGGGCGGCGTTCCGAATCGACTACGCCAGCGAGATACAGCAGGAGTGGCTCGAGGGCGTCTCGTCAGTTGGCGTGACGAGCGGTGCCTCGGTGCCCGAGGTGCTCGTCAAGGAGGTCCTGGCCGATCTCGCGGATGCCGGCTATGGCTCGGTCACCGAGATCACGACGGCCGAGGAAGACCTGATGTTCTCCCTTCCCAAGGAGCTCCGCGGAGACGACAGTGCCCTCGGCGGGCGGCGGGCATGAACCCCGACCCCGACCCTGCCTCTGCTCCCCTCTCGAAGCCGCAGTATGGCGAGTATGCGACGCCACAAGAGGTGGCTAACGCGCGCGGAATTCCGATCGACCGCGCCAACGAGCATGTGGACCGGCTCGCCGCACCGATCACGCCCGTCCACCCGCCGACGAAGAAGCGAGCATCGTTCGGATCGGGCTCGCGGCACGCGCCGCCATCGTCGTGGCGACCGCTTGCGGCACGCCATCCAGGGCAGGCGTCGTCGCTGTTGACCGTTCTCCTGCTGGTCTTCGGAATCTGGAACACGGTCACGTCGATCCCGACCTTCCTTGATCTGGGCACCTCGTTGAGCAAGGGGCTAGCGCTCGCGGGCTACGGCACGGTGAGGTTCGGCGCTGTGGCGCACGTCGTCGGTATCGTGTTGCTGGTGTTCTCCTTCCTCGTGCTGATCGCGGCGGTCGGACTGTCGCTTCGTCGCATTCGCCTCGGCCGCTCCTCGTTTTGGGTGCCGCTTGTGGCAGGGGGAGTCTGGTTTGTGGGCATGGTCGTGGGTATGGTCGTCGTCGTGGCGAACACTCCGGGGATCGTCGCCGTGATGCAAAATCACTCCTGACCCCGTCGGAGGGAGACGCCGTGCGCGTCAGATTGCTGCCTCGGGATGTCGCGGCCGGGATCATCACCGGATCCGTCGCGTCGCTCGGCTGGGCGGTCGGCGCGGTGTCGCTCGTGCTGGCCATGCCGATCTTGCTCGAGACTCTTTTTCGCGCAGGCCATCCGCAAGCCGCGCTCACACCGCTGGCCCTCCTGTTGCTGATGCTCGTCTGCCTCGGGCTGGTAGTTGGTCGCGCACGACCGTGGGCCGTCGCCGCCTACCTGGTCGTCGGATTCGCCGCGAGCGTCAGCTACGAGTTGCTCTTGATTCCGGTGCTTCCGCACGGGATCGCGGAACAGATCTACGTGCTCAACCGCCCGGCGGTCGCCCTGGTTCTGGTGGGACTTGCAGCTCGCACCCCGCTGATCGGTATCGGCTGGTCGCTCCTCGGCGTCGCGGTTTCGACCGCCTCGACGCTTACGGTTTCCGCGATCGCGGGGGTGCCGTTCCGCCCCGGGTACGGACCGGTGTTCGTCTTAGTCGTGTCGCTTGCCGCCTATGTGACGCTCTGGGGCATCCAGATCGTGCAGCGTGGTCGCATCCCCAATCTCGAGGAGCTGGAAGCCGAGAGCGCGCGCATCGGTCGCGGGGAGGACCTGGCGCGCCGCACAACGGCCGTGGTGCATGACACCCTGTTGAACGATCTCTCGATCATCATGAACGCCCCCGATCTGCTCGACCCTCGTGCGGTGACCCGGTTACGAGAAGACCTCGAGACGCTCAACAGTGCCGAGTGGCTCACCGAACGGTCGCAGCTAACAGTGATTGATGCGCAGGACACCCTCCTGCGCAACGAGATAGGCAAAATGATCAGTGGCTTCCAGTGGCGAGGGGTCAGCGTGCACGTGACCGGATCGGGTGACGGCATCTATCGACTTGCCCCCGCCGTCGCTATGGCACTGGTGGATTCACTGCGCGCCGCCCTCGAGAATGTTGCCCGGCATTCGGGCGCATCGGTCGCCGAAGTGGAATTGGTCTATGGCCCGGAGGAGGTAACGGTCATGGTGACCGACCAGGGTGTGGGTTTCGATCCAGCACTGGTGCCTGGCGACCGCCTCGGCATCCGAGCCTCGATCGAAAATCGTGTCGTGGCGGTCGGCGGAACGGTGCGGGTCTGGAGCTCGCCGGGTTTGGGGACATCCATCGTGATGACCGCGCCGGTGCGGGCGGTCGTCCGCGAGGACGAATCGTCACATCACCAAGAGCTGGGCTGATGGAGCGTTCGTATCTCGGCGTCTCGCCTCAGGAACTTGATCCGCTGAGCTGGTTCACCGGGCGAGTGGTTCCGCTCGTCTTCGCGGGACTTGTGCTGCTCTACGGCGCCTTTCGCATTCCCACCTGGTTCACCACCTCGATGCCCTGGCTGCAGCCGCTCGCCGTGCTCCTCTGTGCGGCGGCCTGCGTCATGGTCTGGGTGCTGGCTCGACCGCTCCGGCCGCCGTTGGGGTGGGGAGCCGGCATCGTGACCGTGCTGATCGCCGGAACCGGTCTCATTGTGTCGGCGGTCGGCTACGCGGGAACCGAGCTGTCGATCGAACTCTGGTGGGCGCCCTTCGGCCTCGCGCTCGCCATCGCCAGCCTCGCGCCGTATCTCAGTACGCGTCGCACCCTCGTAGTCGGCACCGTCGGCACCGTCATCGCCTCGGCACTCGCCTTCGGCTTTCTCGAGTCGGATTCCACCGTGTGGGGGCCGTTGTCGACGCTGTTGATCATCTCCGCACCAGCTATCTGCGGACTCGTCGCGGCCGTCACCTTCTCGTACGTGTTGGTGAGCCGGATGATGCCGATCATCGAGCAGCGCTCGCAGACGGTGTTGCCTCAGGAAGTCAACGACGTGGTCGCCGAGGGGGTCGAGCGACTGCGGCTGGCCCGTCTGACGGCCCGCGCCCTGCCGTTTCTCGAGGGGGTCGCGGCATCAGGCCGGATCACGCCGACCGATCGTGCCCTTGCGGGTCAACTCGCGAGGCGCCTGCGCGACGACCTGGTCACCCAGACCAACCTCAGTTGGCTGGACGGAATCGCTGCCGAGTCACGGCTCGTGGTGATCGATCCCGAGCGGCGGGCATCCCGCCTGAGCCCGTCGCAACGGACCGCCCTGCGCGGCTTGCTTCGAGCGGTGCTCGATACCCCCGGCGCTGACTCTTCCTCGATGCTCATCGATCTGCGCGGCCGAACGGATGGTGCCACCGCCGTCGCGGTGAGTTTCGATATCGACCTCCCGGAGGGGCGCCGGATCATGCACCTTGCGCCCCACTACCTGACGCTGCGTACCGCGGTCGATGATCTTCGCTGGGATGCGCAGACCTTGCGGTTCACTGTCGCAGGTGACGAGTTAAATCGCGCTACTTAGACGAGATGCTGTGCCCGGTCGAGCCGAGCTGCTTCGTGGCCTCGACAACTCGGGCGGCCATCGCGGTCTCGGCGATCTTGCCCCAGCTGCGCGGATCGTAGACCTTCTTGTTGCCGACCTCGCCGTCGACCTTGAGGAAGCCGTCGTAGTTCTTCAGCACGGTGTCTGCGACAGAACGGCTGAAGGCGTATTGGGTGTCGGTGTCGATGTTCATCTTCACGACTCCGTTCGCCACCGCCTCCGCGATCTCTGCGTCCGATGATCCTGACCCCCCGTGAAAGACCAGGTCAAGCGGCTTGGCGCCCGTACCGAACTTCTGGGCGAGGCCCCTCTGGATCGCGCCAAGCAGCTCCGGTTTCAGCACCACGTTGCCCGGCTTGTAGACACCGTGCACGTTGCCGAAAGTGAGAGCGGCCATGTAGCGCCCCTGCTCGCCGAGGCCGAGGGCCTCGACGGTCTGAACAGCATCCTCGAGCGTCGTGTAGAGGTGCTCGTTGATCTCGTGGCTGACGCCATCCTCCTCGCCGCCGACCACGCCGATCTCGACCTCGAGGATCGCGTGGATCGCCTTCAGGCGAGGGAGCAGCAGCAACGCCTGAGCCAGGTTATCGGCCAGCGGAATCGCGGAGCCATCGAACATGTGCGACTGGAAGATCGGGTTGCCCCCCGCCTTCACCTGCGCCTCGGACGCGGCGAGAAGCGGCTCGACGAAGCCGGCCAGGGCATCCTGCGGGCAGTGGTCGGTGTGCAGCGCGACGGTGACCGGATAGTTCTTGGCCACTTCGGTGACGAAGGCGGCGAAGGCGAGGGCGCCCGAGGCGCGCGCCTTGACGGTCTGGCCGGCGAAGTAGTCGGCGCCGCCGGTCGTGACCTGGATGATGCCGTCCGAGCCAGCTTCGGTCAGACCCTGCAGCACCGAGTTGATTGTCGAGGAGGTCGACACGTTGACGGCGGGGAAAGCGAAACCTTTCGCCTTGGCGGTGTCGAGCATCTCGGCGTACTGATCCGGGGTGGCAACGGGCATGGCGAACTCCTTACGGGCGGGGTGGCGGTACGCGGGAAAGTCTAGTGAAACCTCTCTCAGCTAGGATCGGGGTTGCGCTATCGCTACCTTGGCGCATCCCCATCGTCAACCGATCGACAGGATGCATCCACCCATGGTGAGCAGCGAAACCGGCACACTCTTCCTCCACCCTGACCGCAATCTCGCGCTCGAGTTGGTGCGGGCGACCGAAGCCGCCGCCATTCGCGCAACACCGTTCATCGGCCGTGGCGACAAGAACGCGGCGGACGGCGCAGCTGTGGATGCGATGCGCAAGTTCCTTGGAACGGTCAACTTCGCCGGCACCGTCGTGATCGGCGAGGGGGAGAAAGACAAGGCGCCGATGCTCTTCAACGGCGAGGTCGTCGGCAACGGCCACGGCCCTGCCTGCGACATCGCGGTCGATCCGATCGACGGCACATCGCTCGCCGCCGCAGGCCGGCAGAACGCGATCTCGATGATCGCTGCCGCCGACCGTGGCGCCATGCTCGACGCGCACACCGTCTTCTATATGCAAAAGATTGTCACCGGCGCCGAGGGGATCGGCGTGGTCGACATCCGCAAGCCAATCGGCGAGAACATTCGCGCGCTCGCCAAGGCGAAGGGCAAGCGCGTGGGCGAGATGTACATCGGAGTGCTCGACCGTCCACGTCACGAGCAGCTGATCGCTGACATTCGGGCGGCAGGAGCCGGTACCCGCCTGCTGCTAGACGGGGATGTCGCGGGTGGCATCAACGCTGCAAGCTACGAGGGCCGCCTCGACATGTGCGTCGGGATCGGCGGCAGCCCGGAGGGCGTGGCAACGGCTTGCGCGATTAAGGCGCTCGGCGGGCTGATCCAGACGATTCTCGCCCCGAAAACCGACGACGAGATCCAGAAGGGCCTGGATGCCGGACTCCTGTTCGACCACGTCTACACGGCGGACGAACTCGTCAAGGGTGACAACACTTTCTTCATCGCCACCGGTGTTACGGACGGGATGCTCACCCGAGGCGTGCAGCGCAAGGGCCCGATCATCCGCACCGAGAGCATCGTGCTGCGGGCCCGCTCGGGCACCATCCGGCGCATCATCGCCGATCACCAGGCCGAGAAGTGGCTCGGGGATCCCTTCGGCGAGTAACGGGCGGGAGCCCACTGCCCACCCGCGCTCCCCGCTCGCCGCTTTCGGCCCCGATCCGGTCCCGCTCCCCGAGCGGTCGACGGGTGCCATCGCCCTACTGTTGGCGGCTTGCCGAGCCAGTGCTGCCGTAACTAGCCTGCCGCCTTAGTTCGTGGCTGGGCCCGCAGTCGGCCGATACCACCGGAGGAGCGCTGCTGGCATCTCGTGGATGCCGCTCTCCGCTACTGCGCTCGAACTGCCGCGACGTGTCGACCAAGCAGCTCACCAACGCTGCGGGCACCTAGGCAGTTTTCGGCTTCGTCAGGGCGGTGACCGACGGGTCGGCGAGGTCGAAGTCCAACTCGGGGCGAGCGACTCCGGTCTCGTCGAGAGCCCGCAGCTCAGCCTCCACGAGCTCAGCCTGCCGCAGCTCGGCCTGCATGAGCTCAGCCTGCATGAGCTCGGACTGCACCAGCTCGGGCTGGCTGAGTTGCTTCGGCCGCTCGTCGACGTGCGCGGGCGTGCCGATCACCTTCGACTCGTCGAGGGCATCGAGCTTGCGGGCCGTTACGAGCACGCGCTGCTCGAGCGAGCTGGCGAACACGTTGTAGCTGTTGACGGTCGACTCGATCGAGCGGCGCAGCTTATCGGCGTGATCTGACAGCGTGGCGAGACGCGAGTAGAGCTCCTTGCCGAGGTCGAAGAGCTTCTTGGCGTCGTCGGTTAGAACGTCTTGCTGCCAGGTGAACGCGATCGTCTTGAGGAGAGCCCAGAGGGTCACCGGGTTCGACAGGATGATGTGCTTGCTGAAGGCATATTCCATGAGCGTGGGATCGGACTCCATCGCGGCGGCAAGCAGCGGCTCGTTCGGGATGAACGCGATTGTGAAGTCGGGGCTCGCCGGAAGGCCGGTCCAGTAGCTCTTGCTGGCCAAGGCATCCACGTGCGCTTTGACCTGCTTGGCGTGCTGGTTCAGCAGCTGGTTACGCCGTGACTCCTGCTCGCCGGTCGCCGTCGACGGAATTGCCGCCGCCTCGATGTATGCGTTGTACGGCACCTTCGCGTCGACCGGGATCGACTTGCCGCCGGGCAGGTTGATGACCATGTCGGGGCGACGTGTGCCACTCTCGGATTCGATCGTGGACTGCACCGTGAAGTCGACGCGGTTCACGAGCCCCGCGGATTCCACCAGGGTGCGCAGTTGCGTCTCGCCCCAGACTCCGCGGGTTGCGTTGTTGCGCAGCGCCGAGGCGAGCGACTCAGCCGTTGCCCGCAGTCGCTCCTCGGATTCCGTGGCCGACTTCAGCTGCTGGCTCAGTTCGCCGTGCTGTTGGCTGCGCTGAGTCTCGAGTTCGGTGACCTTTTGCTGCATGTTCGACAGAGTCTCTTTGACCGGGGCCAGCGCCTGCAGCACTTTGCTCTCGTCGCGCTCTGCCTCAGCACGCTTGCGCGCGTCGGAGCGCTCGCGCTCGATGAGGTCGCGGTACTGCTCCTGCGCCGCGGCGAGTTGCTCGCGGAGCCCCGCGAGGCTGGCGGCGGCGGCGGCGAGCTGCGATCCGACCTCGGCGCGAGCGACGGACTCCTGCGATCGCAACTCAGCCACAATCACCGCGTGACGGGCCTCGAGGAGGGCCGGGTCGGCATCCATCGTCGCCGCGCGATTCGTCACCGTCCGCGAACGCGTCACCAGCCAGCCGATAATCGCGCCGAGCACGACGCCGAGCACGAGGCCGAGCAGAAGGGAGACGATGGGATCCATTTGGTCAGTGTCGCAGCGAGGGCCGACAACGGCGGGCTCGGCACACCGTGGGGGTCGCCCGCCCCGGCTTCGCTTTGCCGCCGAAACGAGCCAACACGGCGAAACGGGGAGTGGCCCGGGCTAGTGCGACCGGGCTAATGCGACCGGCGGGCGAGCAGCGGGGCGGTGACCCTGGCCAGTGGATGATGCGCCAGCGCCGACACACGAGCTCCGCCCCGGCAGAGCGCGACGAACAGTCGCCGACCGCGGGCGGTGTGCGCAAGCACCCGGTGGAGCGCTCCGGGCGCCACCTCAAGCCACCGCAACATGGCGGCGCCAGCCACCAGGTCCGGCGCGAGGTCGCGTTCGACTGCCCGCACATATCCCTCCAGCGCGTGATCTCGGGCGGCCGTGTCGCCTCCGCGCGCCGACGCTGCAGCCGACGCTGCAGCCGCGCCCGCCATCGCGCCCGAGCGCAGTGCGAACGAGATACCCTCGCGAGTCCACGGCTCCAGGAGCCCGGCGGCCTCACCGGCCACAAGCACCGGCCCGCGCCGCAGCGGAGATCGGCGAGACCGCCAGCGCGTCAGGTGCCCCGACTCGCGCAGGCGGTTAGCACCCGAGAGACCGAGCTGCCGGAGCCAGAGCTCGAGATAGGCGCGCGTGGCGTCCGGCAGGCCCGTGCGCTGGATGACTCCGATCGTGAGCGAGTCGTGTTTCGGAAAGAGCCAGCCGTAGGCCCCGCGATCAGCGCCCCAGTCGAAGAGCGCCGTCGACGCCCACTCGTGATCGACGGCCTCGACCTCCACCTCGAGGCCCAGGTCCGAGCCGGCGAACTCGACACCAACGTAGCCGCTCGTGCGGCCGCTCGACCCGTCGGCACCGATCACGACGTGGGCGAGTAGTTCGCCATCATCCACTCTGAGATGGATGCCGTCGTCACCCTCCTCGAGGCCGCGCATGCGCGTCGCGTCGCGGAACTCCACACCCGCAGAAACCGCCGCATCCACCAGTGCCTGATCGAAACGCTCGCGCTGCACCATCCCGAGAAACGGGGTGTCGGCGTGCAGCATGACCCGGTCGCGGCCCCGACGGCTCAGCCCGAACTCGGTGATGTCGGCTTCGAACGTGGCGAGCGCGGTATCCGGCATCGCGGCCAGCGACCGCCCGGTGATGCCTCCGCCGCAGGTCTTGTAGCGCGGGAACCTCGCGCGGTCGATCAGCAGAACCCGCGCACCGGCCTCGGCGGCAACTCGTGCGGCGGTCGAACCGGCTGGTCCGGCCCCGACGACGATCACGTCCCAGACCAAGGGTTCAGATTCCACACGGCGAGACTCCACGCGGTGAGACTAGCTGGCGCGGCTGAGGGAGCGAGCCAAGCGGGCGCAGAGGTCGGCGAAGCGGGGTGAGAAGTTCAGCTGGCCACGGCTGCGACGACCGGCACGGTCGAACTCAGGCGCACGCTGGCGAGCCTCGACAGCTCGACCAAGTCGATCGCACCCCAGCGCTCAGCCGCGTGGATCATGATCGCAGCGCAGGCCTCGGAGTCGGCGACAGCGTCGTGGTGGTTGAAGTCTTCGAACCCGGCGGCCATTGCGGCCATGGGAAGCCGGTACGACTCGAGTTCGTACGTCTTGCGCGCTAGCTGCAGGCTGCACATATAGCTGTAGCTCGGGGTCGCGATTCCGGTGGCCGCACAGGCCGCCTTGATGACGCCCATGTCGAAGCCGGCGTTGTGGGCGACCAGGATGTCGTCCTCGGCGAAGGCCATCAAATCCACCAGTTGCTCGGTCCAGTGCGGGGCGCCCTCCACCATGTCGGGCGTGATCCCGTGAATACGGATGTTCCAGTCAACGAAGTGATCGTGCCCGAACGGCGGCTGGATGAGCCACCCGATTCGGTCGACGACCTGGCCGTCGCGCACCTTCACCAGTCCGACCGAGCAGGCGCTGGCCGGGGAGCCGTTGGCCGTCTCGAAGTCGATGGCGGTGAAGTCGAGGGGCACGGTGCGACTCTCGCACGCGGGTCCGACACCGAAGCGAGGCGCGCCGCAATCCTGCCGCTGCTCCCGGTGTTGTCGCCACTCCTGCATTTCGCAAGGGGCGCGGCTCGTGACACGCCACCGGCCACCCGGCCCCCGGTACTCTTGACCACCGTGGCTCTTACCATCGGCATCGTCGGCCTGCCCAACGTCGGCAAGTCCACCCTTTTCAATGCACTCACCAAGAACGACGTGCTCGCGGCGAACTACCCGTTCGCCACGATCGAGCCGAACATCGGCATTGTGAACCTTCCGGATGCGCGGCTCGACACCCTCAGCCAGCTCTTCTCCAGCGAGCGAATCGTTCCCGCGACGGTGTCGTTCGTCGATATCGCCGGCATTGTGCGGGGTGCGAGTGAGGGGGAGGGGCTGGGCAATCAGTTCCTCGCAAACATCCGCGAGGCGGACGCGATCGCCGAGGTCGTGCGCGGCTTCACCGACTCCGATGTGGTGCACGTCAACGGCGAGGTGAACCCGGCATCCGATCTGGAGACCATCACGACCGAGCTGGCGCTCGCTGACCTGCAGACTCTCGAGAAGGCGATTCCGCGCTTCGAGAAGGAAGTGCGCGGCAAGAAGCTCGACCCGGCTGTTCTCGAGGCCGCCCTCGCCGCCCAGGCCGCGCTCAACGCTGGTACGCCGCTTTATTCTTCGGCTGGCGGCTCGAAGGGGGTCGATCTCGCCGCGCTCAAGGAACTTGGCCTTCTCTCGGCCAAACCGATCATCTACGTCTTCAACGTCGACGAATCGGTACTGATGGATGCCGCCCGCACCGCCGAACTCGCCGCCATGGTTGCGCCCGCTCATGCGGTGTTCCTCGACGCCAAGATCGAGTCAGAGCTCAAGGATCTCGACGCCGCGGATGCCGCCGAGCTCCTCGCCAGCACCGGCCAGACCGAAAGCGGACTCGACCAACTCGCCCGCATCGGCTTCGACACCCTCGGCCTGCAGACCTACCTCACGGCTGGCCCCAAAGAGTCGCGGGCCTGGACCATCCACAAAGGCGACAAGGCCCCGCAGGCGGCCGGCGTCATCCACACCGACTTCGAGCGCGGCTTCATCAAGGCCGAGATCATTAGCTTCACCGACCTCGTGGATGCCGGCACAATCGCCGAGGCCCGTTCCCGCGGCAAGGCCCGCATCGAGGGCAAGGACTACGTCATGCACGACGGCGACGTCGTGGAGTTCCGCTTCAACGTGTGAGCTCGGGCGTCCCGACGGTGTCACCCGTCGAGCGTGTCCGGATACCGTGACCCGTCCGAGAAGTTCCCGAAGAGTGGCCGTTCGCCTTCGGTGACTGAGTCAACGAGTAGGTCCCCGCCCACAAAGGCCCCACGCCAGGAAGCGCCGCGCCCACCGAAAACTTCTTCCCGGTCTCCACGGGAGCGGGGTCGGTTGATTCCGAACTTAAAGGAATGCACCTCTTCACGCACGCGCGCGGCGAATGCTCGGTCATCCGTCGCGACGGACGAGACCAAGCTCCCGTTCGAGACATTCATCGCAGAAATGAACTCCGCCTCGGTGTCCACCAGCACGATGGAGTCGATCGGTCCGAAGGGCTCCGAGTGGTGCAGCGACCACGCCCGAGGCGGCTCGAGCACGCAGGCCGGCGCCACATAGGCGGCGACGTCCTGTCCGGGGAGGAACTTCCCCTTGGACAGATCCCCGTGATAGAGCGGGATGCCTCCCATGGCGATCGCCTCGTCGTATTGGCCGCGCAAACTGGTGGCTTTGACTTTCTGGATCACGGGGCCGAACTCGAGATCCGGCAGGTCGTCCGCGGCGTTCTCCACGGCGAGCGGATGCCCGAATCGAAGGTTTCCGATCACCGACAGGTACATCTCCAGGAACGTCGGGAAAAGTCGCCGCTGCACCACATAGCGCGGGTACGCCGTGCAGCGCTGTTTGACGTACTCGAAGCCCTTACGGAGGATCGGGGCGAGCTCGTCCCAGTTCGAGTAGTCCCAGATGCCCCAGGCGTTCAGCCCTTCCTGTTCCAGAATGTGTCGCTTGTCGAAGTTCGCGAGGGTCTCGGCTGCCGCACGGCCGTTCGATCGGCCCCCGACGAAGGCAAGTGCGCCGAGACCGGGAGACGAGACGAGGGCATCCGCCAGCTCAGCTCCGACGCCTGACAGCAGAGTGACGGCGAGCCCGGCACGCGCCATCATCG
>JAYTXO010000199.1:0-5019 GCA_043742905.1 Microbacteriaceae bacterium
GTGGCGGGGGCATGTCTATGCCGAGGGGGATGCACCTATCGGGGTGCCTTGTCAGGTTCGACTTCCTGAATCCTCCACTGATCCCGGCTTCAGGTGAAATCTGACTACCGCTGTGGCACGGCCCACTCGAGAGAGTAGAAACTCACGGTCTTCAACTTGGGGCTGTCTGAGAGGAAGATCGTGCAGCCCTGGACCGTCTTCCCAGCCTGCATCCTGATGATCGCGTCGCTGCCGAGCTGCGGGCACGACTTAAAATCCTGAAAGAAACTGGCGATGAATACCGCCTTGGCGGAGTTGCCCTTGCTGTCAGTAGCCCCCCAGTGGTTCACGCTGAAAGGGAAGGAATCGTTGGGCACCGTGCCATGTGTCGCCGCGAGCGTGTACTTGACGAAGAAGTGCGCCGTTCCCGCGTCCTTCGCATCCAGCTTCAACGAGTCCAGGTCAGAGGGGCTGGCAGGCTCAACCGACGTGACGGTGGCCTCCAACGTCAACGGCTCATCGCCGGTGAGGGTGACAGATTGCTTCGCACCGACCGTTGGGTCCTGGGACGGGGACGCGCAGCCGGTTAGCGCTACGGAGGACAGCGCCAACACAACAAGAACGATGTAGGCACGCATGGCTGGGCATTCCTCCGACGTCAACTTCACAAAAAATTGACGCTACCAGGCGAGGTCTCGGGTTTAGCGGTGAGTGCAACCCTGAGTCGTTCCCGAGAACAGCGTCGCGCGCGCGTGCCTCTTTTGCGCCGCTGTCGATCAGCCCCCGCCGAAAGTAGACCTGCTCAACCAGAGCAACCTTTCCGCCGATGCGCTCACACGACGCCGCTGCTGTCCCGGGACTGGACGCGGGGTGACCGGTAGATCGTTTCGGGCGACACCCGCATCAGGTCGAGCGCGAATTAGAAACGTTGCCAGAGCACGCCATCCCGCAGGTGTTGCAACCAAGGCGAGGACGCCCGATCGACTGTTCCCCGCCGAGACGCCGACCCGTCGAGCTATCTCCTGTTTCGGGATGTTCCCTGTCGAAAATAGATCGCGAATCTCCGCCCAATCATCCAATTTGATGACCCCCTGTAGTCGACGGGGGCCCTATTTTGGTGTGGGGTAAATGGCCCTGTTTTCAGCCAGCGTTGACAGCAAGGTCACCGAGGACCGCGGCCATGGCAATTCCGTTTGGATGACACGGTCCACCGAGGTCAGTGGCGCATCATCATCCGTGCGGCCTAGATGACGGATACCTCACCTTCGGAGGCGCAGGGACCGAGTATTACTTTGGCTGCGTAAGTTTCTGGCGCCACGCCGAAAAGCTTTTGAGCGAAGCGGCATGAGGTTCGGCGAGCCACGGCCACGGATGAAGCTCCGCGGCGGTCTCGGCATACTTTTCAAAGCTCGGTACTGGGGCCCAGGTTACCGCAGCGTTCAGGTTGGGAGCGATCTGTTTTGGGTTTCCGAGATGCACGATCACTTCACGCCGCTCCGCCAGGTCTTGGAGCGTCTCGACGAAAAACACGAGTCTTTTGCTCGAGAGGCGCAGTTTTTCCAAGGCCGGTTCGTCGAAGATGAAGACAGCGGGGAGCTCCGGATGGGCGAGAAGTGCCGGATCGTCATCGCCAAGCGATTCGACTGTGAGCAAAACAGATTGTGGCGTGGAGCGTTCGACGACCGTGGTCGGACCGCGGGTCGTTGCCAGATCGTCGTCCCGCTCGAGCCGTGGATTCGGTACGGCAACGGGTTGCGGGACCGAATCCGACGGAAAGTTTTCTATCGGGCAATTGCGATTAAGAGGGCAAGCCGCGCACAGTTGAGGCGCTCGCTTCTCCACTTGCCAACGTGCAAATCCGTAGGGCTTACCGGTGCCTGCGCCAACTGTCCATTGCCACCCCAGCAGGTTGGCGGCGCGAGAGCCGTCTAGCAGGTGGCGATGGAAATACTCCTGCCCAGCCATCCAGCCGGCTCCGGATCGCACGGCATAGTGCGAGGCGAGCCACATGCGAGTCTGATTGACAAGCCAACCATGCGTTTCGAGACTCGAGAGTGCCCAGTTCACGCAGCCCATTTCACGCGGCCAGGCCGCTGCTGTGAAATCACCAGACCATGCGACGTCGTACCGCAAATTGCGGTGCAATTGCATTCCGACTCGAGCGTACAAATGCCGGCTGTACTCCTGCCAGAGCAGTTCGTCGCGAAATTTTGAGACATCCGAGGCTGGACCGGAGGCTGCGTTCCAGACCTCTTTCAGTGAAAGCAACCCGTGGCGGATGTACGGCGACAACCGGGAGGCTCCGCGAGCCGCTTCGGGAAGTACCCGGTTACGCGTCGCGGCGTACCCCGCCACGTCGAATGCGTTGAGCGCGGCATTCGCCGCCGTTTGGCCACCGCGGATGTCGGGACTCGCTCTGATCCGATCGCTCACGAGGTGCGACAAGTGTCGTTCGACTGCGGCTTCCGGAGAGACGCCAGCAAGGGAGATGATCATCAGACGACTCTAGGCTGACGAGATCGAGGAAAAGCCCGGTGTCTCATGCGTCTGCATCCTGCACCCTGCACCCACAACCGTTTGCTGCTTGGCGCACCGCTTGTGCGCGCGGGCATTGCACAGTGGGTCAGGCGTAGAGGCCGAGTCTTCGCTCCTCGGCGACGCTGTTGCCACCGTCGATGACGATGAGCTGTCCGGTGACATATGAGGCTCCAGGGGAGGCGAGCCAGGCGATCGCGCTTGCGACTTCGGTGGGGGTGCCGCTACGACCCATCGGCACGAGGCCGCCCTCATCTGCCTCCTGCGCAAGCTGCGAGCCAGTTGCGATCCAGCCGGGAGCGACGGCGTTGACGGTGATGCCGTGCCGGGCTTCGTCGACCGCGAGCGCGCGGGTGAATCCCAGTGTTCCCGCCTTCGCGGTGGCGTAGCCCAGGTCATCGCGCGTGGCCTGAACCGCTCCGGTAGTGGATGCGACCGTGATCACGCGGCCCCACCCGCGCTCGCGCATCCCCGCGATGACCGCCCGCGTGACAAGGAAGACGCTGGTCAGGTTGACGTCGACGGTGCCACGCCAGTCGTCGAGAGACATGTCGAGGTCGCCACGTGGCATCTCTCCACCGATGCTGACCATGCCGGCATTGTTGACCAGGATGTCCGGGCTTCCGCCACTCTCTCGGATCTCCTCGAGCGCTTCGTGCGCGGCTGCCTCTGTCTCGAGGCGACCGACGACACCGTGCGCCTGATGTCCACTCGTCCGCAGTTCTTCGGCTCGAAGCTCGATCCTGTCGGTGGTCGCGGTCATGATGACGCGCGCACCCCGCTCGGCGAGAGCCCGCGCGGTGGCGAATCCGATTCCGGTCGGGGACCCGCAGCCTGTTACGAGCGCGGTGCGTCCGGTGAGATCGAGGTCGGCGGGGAAAGCGGCGCTAATCATGTCGCGAGCATACCGATCGAGTACGCGTCAGCTGCAGTCCGGAGCAGGGGTGAGGTCGAAGATCATGGCGTCACTCGCCGCCGACCCGCGACTCGTCGCTCCAGCTCGGGGACCACGAAACTCCGCCACAGGAGCATGATTGCGGGCGCCACTGTGAGAGTCCACACCACGGAGGCCGCGACATCCGTCGGGTAGTGAACTCCGTCGCTTACGAGAGCGAAACCGACGAAGAGTATGGCGACCACGCCGAGGGCGCCGATGAGTATGCGGGCAAGCACCCCCCCTGACATGAGAAACGCGACCACCACCACGGTGGCGATGAAGACCGCGTGTCCACTCGGATACGAGGCATCGGAAGGTGGGCTAGCGAAGGGATGAGCCAGTTGGTGGACGTCGGGCCGCGGCCGGTGAACGACGGCCTTGACGAGTGCGCTCGGCAGCCAGGTGAACGCGACCACGATGGCGAATGTCACTGCGGTCAGCAATCGCCGCGACACTAGCCAGATCGCCGCCGCCGCGACCGCGGTCATCGCGATCGCGGGGACCGGGCTGAGTACTGAGTAGACGGCGGTCGTCAAAAAGCCGAGCGCACCGACGTGAAGCTGGTTCAGCGAGGTCACCACGGCGAGGTCGGCAGCCGTCATGCCGGATCCTCGAGCGATCAGCAGACCGAACGCAGTCACGAGGAGCACGCCGACCACGGCCATTGTGATGGTCCAGACGGTACGTGAGCGAGTCGGACCCTGCGGGGCCGAGCCGCTAGGCGGGTTCAGGGTGACAGTCATCGCTCGAACTCTAGTAGATCATCGCGCGGTGACTCGTCGGCGAGCTCGACCGCGGATGCGCTTCCCCGGGCCGGTTCATCTCGGTCTCCGGGGCGCAGGGCATTCATGCGGTGCTGGATTCGGCGCGAGCGACATGGGAGCGTGCGTGCGCGACGGCTGCATCCAGATCGGCAAATAGATGATTTTGGTGGCGGAGTGAGGCGATGACCCCGACCCGGGTCGCCACTGCCAGGTGGTTCGGTTGGATCCCTTTGACGAGGACGGTGACTCCACGTCGTTCAAGTTCATGGATCATTTCGGTGATCACTTTTGCGCCGGTGGCGTCGAGGATCTGCAATTGGGACAGTCGAATGATTACAACGAATACGTCAGTGACGCTGGTGACCCGCTCGAGGACGCGGTCGGCGGCGCCGAAGAAGAGCGCCCCATCCAGACGAAAGAGCGCGATGTGCTCGTCGCCAGGCCTTGAGGGCAGGGGGACCTCTTCGCGGTGGACGCCACCGGACTGTGCCAGGTGCCGCAAAGCGAAGAAGGCGGCGAAGGCGATTCCGATACCTACAGCCACAATCAGGTCGAAAGAGACAGTGATGACGGCGGTGACGAAAAATACGACGGTGTCACCGCGTGTTGAGCCGATAATGCTGCGCACTGTGGAACGCGACACCATACGCGTCGCGGTGACCATGAGAACGCCGGATAGGGCCGCAACAGGGATCTGTGCCACGATCGAGGTCGCGAAAAGCACGATCGCGAGGAGAACAACTGCGTGAGTGATTGCCGCGAGCCGAGTGCGACCGCCGGATCGGGCGTTGACGGCGGTGCGGG
>JAYTXO010000200.1:0-1795 GCA_043742905.1 Microbacteriaceae bacterium
TTCCAGGCCGATCGCGCCGTCGTCGACCTTGCCCGCAAGGTGCGGTCGCAGGAGGAGTCGCTGCACGGCTACGAAGAGGCGATGAAGTGTCACCTCGGGGATTTCCGCGAGTATTCTGGCATCCGCCGCGAACTCACCGATCTCGAACACAAGGGATCGATTCGCGCCGACCTGCAGAGCCGCGGGGAGCGGGAGAAGCGCCAGAACCAGCTCGCGGCCCTGCGCAAGCGACTCAAGCAGCATCCCTGTCATACCTGCAACGACCGCGAGTCACACGCCCGCTGGGCGGAGCGATGGTGGAAGCTGAAGAAGCAGACGGATGAACTCAGCCGCCAAATCCGCACCCGTACCGGTGCGGTCGCGAGAATCTTCGATCGGGTGACCGACGTGTTGCTCGAGCTCGGCTATCTGCTGCGTTCCGACACTGGCGAGGTGACCGCATCCGTGCACGGGCGCACTCTCCGGCGCATCTATGGAGAGCGCGATCTGCTCGTGGCCGAATGCCTGCGCCGTGGAGTCTGGAATGACCTCGATCCCGCTGGTCTCGCAGCCATGGCCGCCGCCCTCGTCTACGAGCCACGTCGGGATGAGGGCCAGACTTCGGACCGCTATCTTCCGAAGGGCGCCTTCCGTCCGGCCTTCGAGAAGACGACGGACCTATGGTCGAAGCTCGACGACATCGAACGCGATCACAAGCTTCCTGGGAGCAATCCGCTCTCCACCGGGCTGTCGCTCGCGATGAACCGATGGGCGCAAGGGGTGTCCCTCGACTCCGTGCTGCTCGAGTCGGAGCTCGCGGCCGGGGATTTCGTGCGCATGACAAAACAGACGATCGACCTTCTCGACCAGCTCTCGGTCGTAGCTGACGGCACCGTCGGACGCACGGCACGCCAGGCGCTCGAATCCATTCGCCGCGGTATCGTGGCGTACTCTTCGGTCGCGTGACGGCACCAGAGATGCTGATGGCCGCCGTCCCCGCACGCTCCATTTAGGCTTGACGGGTGCGTTCGAGCCTCCTGCCCCGCCCGGGGGCCACCTCCGGATGGCTCTCGCGTCCGCTCCCACTCATGGCTGCGGTTCTCATCGCGGCACTATCCGGCTACGCCAACGCTGCCGCCTTTCCTGGTATCGGATGGTGGCCGCTGATCTTCGTCGGCACTGCATTGATGCTCTGGTCGCTCTACGGTCGCCGGGCGTGGTCGGCACTCCTTGTCGGGTTCGTCGGCGGATTCGCGTTCTTCGGCAATCACATCCTCTGGCTCACGGTCTATCTCGGTCCGGTGCCGTGGCTCGCTCTCGCCGGACTCGAATCGGTCTTTTTCGCCCTCGGCTGCGTGCTGATGACATTGGCCTGGCGCCACGTGCCGCGAGTGTGGTCGGGTGCAGGAGCGCAGCTGGTGGGCCTTCCCGCGGTGCTGGCCGGGCTCTGGGTGCTTCGTGAAGCCATCACCAGCGTCTGGCCCTACGGTGGCTTCTCCTGGGGACGTCTCGCCTTCTCCCAGTCGGACAGTACCTTCGCACCGCTTGTCGCCTGGCTCGGAATGTCCGGCGTCAGCTTCGTCATCGCCCTGCTCAGCGCCATGCTGCTGCAGGCCGTGCGTATGGCGCGCGTGCGCGTGACCACGCGGGGCGTGATCGTGGCGACCGCGTTCCTCATCGCGGCGCTGTTCCCGGCCTGGCCGGTGCTCGAATCCGGCAGCATTCGTGTCGCCGCGGTCCAGGGCAATTCCAACTCCGGCCTGTTCGCCCAGATCCAGCCGGGAGACAGCCTCGACGATCACCTTCAGGCGACCGT
>JAYTXO010000201.1:0-10658 GCA_043742905.1 Microbacteriaceae bacterium
CGACGGTCGCGACTACCTTCGCGACGCGTCCGCAGCGAGCGCGGCCAGGGGCTTCCCGGTCTGCGCGGCCGTTCGGGAGGCATCCGTCTGGGATGCCGCAGTTGCGCCGTCTCGCAGAATGACCAGAACCCGCTCTGACGACCAGCCGCGCAGCGATCCTCGCCGCACTCACTCTTCTCTGGCTCCCCCGAAAAACATCGGAGGGGCCATCAGGCCTGATACCGCAGGATCGCGGACACGTCCCGCCTTTCTTCGGCGCATCACTACATTCGCTGCACAGCCGGCGATTGACCCGCTCAGACACCCGTCCTCACCTCCGCTTCCGGCAGTAGGGCCGGATTTGGCCCGGGATCTTTGCCGCGGTCAAGCCGCCGCGATCTCGCGGCCTCGCTCAAAACGAGACGCGGGCGTCACTTGACGTTAACCCTGCTACCTCAGACACCGTTTGGATGCCGCATTCCGAAACGCGCATCTTCTCGATGTGGAAACGCGCGCCGGGCAGACGCCGCCCATTTCCAGTGATGGCATAAGCAGCCAAATGTTGTTTACCCACCTGATACCAATATGTGACGCCGGTGGCATAGCGGTCATCGACCCGTCGATACAGCTCGTGCTGCAGTGCCGTCGTGGAACATGACACCCCTCGTAACGTGGTCAGACACTTGAGTCACGGCTCACGGTGACGGGTGGGTCGGCTACATCGCGTCGCGCCAGGAGCCTCATCTGGGGGCGTTGGCTATCCCCGGTTTCAGACCTCGATGTCATCCTCCGCCACCCGACGGCTGGTCAAGTGGAGCCAGGTTGAAGCGACTAGGGGGTGCGTCTATTTCATCGTTTACGAGACCCTGACACAGGCGACTCCACCGGTTGTCGTTGGCGGATGTTCGCGCGACGAAACACGGGGCGATCGCCCCATGAGAAGCTCGAGATCGTCATGCACGGGCGGGCCAGCTTTCCGGTTCAGGCCACGTTTCTTCGAGAACACCGACCATAGCCGGGTGCGAATACGAGATGCGGTCCTGCGCTCCCTGTGCATCCGCTTCGATGGCTGACTGCGAGAGCTACGGACGTGTAGTCAATCTCATAGTCAACTGCACCCCGTAACGCCAGAAGCCGCCCCTGGATTTCTCCAGGAACGGCTTCTGATCTGCGCTTTCGCGTAGTTGCGGGGACAGGATTTGAACCTGCGACCTCTGGGTTATGAGCCCAGCGAGCTACCGAACTGCTCCACCCCGCGTCGCATGACGTAGCCTACCAGACGTCACAGAGTCGCGCTGAACCGGGCTACTTCGTGGCCGCGATCACCGCGTTGATGGCCGCCTGCATGTTCTTATCCGCTTGTGCGGCGGCGACCAGGTCGTTGGCCGCATACGCGGCCGTTCGGGCTGTCAGGGCCGTCAGGTAGTCTCCCAGCGCCTTCTGCAGGGCGGCATTGGTGCCCGTCCCGGTGCCGGTGCCCGTTCCCGTGCCGGTGCCCGTCCCGGTTCCAGTGCCCGTCCCAGCTCCGCCGGCGCCGGTGTCCCCGGCGCTCGCGCCCGAGTCGCCGCCGAACAGCGAGTTCAGCGCGGAATCCAGGGTGTCTTCGAAGGCAATCTTGTCGCCAAACGCCACCAGCACCTTCCGCAGAAGAGGGTAGCTGGTGTCGGCGCTTGACCCCGACTTCACGTAGACCGGCTGCACGTAAAGCAGACCACCGCCGACGGGCACGGTCAGCAGGTTGCCCTGGACGACGTCGGTCTGCCCCTGCCGAAGCAGATTCAGCTGGGTCGAAACCGTCGGATCCGAGTCGAAGGTGTTCTGCACCTGCCCGGGTCCGGGCACGGTCGCCTGTTTCGGAAGTGTCAGGAGGGTCAACTTGCCGTAGTCCGGTCCGGCATCCGCGTCGACTGCCAGGTACCCGGTCAGCACGCTGCGGCTCGACGAGGAGTTCGACTTCGGAATGTAAGTCGAGTACAGCGTGAACGCCGGCGACTTCGTACCCGGAACTTGCATCGTCAGGTAGTAGGGCGGCTGCGCGACAGCGGTGGCCTTCGGCTGGGTTGGGTCATTCGGCACGCTCCAGGCGTCGACACCCGAGTAGAACGAGCCCGAGTCGGTCACGTGGTAGGTCTGAAGGATCGAGCGCTGCACCTTGAACAGGTCGGCCGGGTATCGCACGTGAGCGGTCAGATCGGCGCTCATATCGCTGATCGGTTTGAGCGTTGCGGGGAAGATCTTCTGCCAAGTCCTCAGCACCGGATCATTGGAATCCCAGGCGTAGAGGGTCACCTTGCCGGTGTACGCGTCGACCGTGGCCTTCACCGAGTTCCGGATGTAGTTCACGTCGTCGAGCGCATAGCCGGGCTGCGCGGTGTAAGTGTCAACGATCGTGTTCGAGAGTTGCTCGACGCGCGAATACGGGTAGTCGGCCGTCGTCGTGTATCCGTCAACGATCCAGACCACCTTGCCGTCGACCACCGCGGGGTACGGGTCGCTGTCCAGGGTGAGGTACGGGGCGACCTTCTGCACGCGGGTCTTCGGGTCGCGGTCGTAGAGAATCTGCGAGTTGTTCGTGACCGCGTTCGAGAACAGGATCTCCTGCGCCCCGAAGTGGATCGCGTAAACCAGCTTCTTGAGGAAGTTGTCGAGCTTCGGCCCACCGTCGCCGGTGTAGGTCGTGGTGGCCCCGTCAGTGGTCGCGTCGGAGGCGGAGGCGCCGCCGCCCGAGGGATAGTCGAACTCGACGTTCTTCGCACCCTTTTCGGCGCCGACGATCGAGTATGTGGGCGACTTCTCACCGAAGTAGATGCGCGGCTGGTAGGTGCCGAGCGAACCCTTCGGGGGGATGTCGGACTCGAGGAACTTCGGTTCGCCATTGCTGGTGCGCTGGTTGCCGTACGCCGCGACGACGCCGTAGCCGTGCGTGTAGACCAGGGTGTCGTTGTACCAGCTGTTGGAGCTCTGGTTGGCAGAGTCGAGTTCTCGCACGGCGATCACCGTGTCTTGCACGGCGCCGTCGATCTTGTATCGGTCGACATCCAAGTGAGTGTTGAACTGGTAGTACTGCCGAATCTGCTGCAACTGGGCGAAGGTTGCTCCGACCAGGGCGGGGTCCATGATGCGGATGCTGGCCGTCGTCTGGGCGTCGGCGCGCAACTGGCCAGCCGCGACATTCGTTGTCGCGTCGTACTGCACGGTCTTAACCCCCGAGATGCCGTACGCCTGGCGGGTGGCGTCGATGCTGCGCTTGATGTACGTCGACTCCAGGGTGCGGGCGCTCGCGTTGACCTGCAGGTTCTGCACGATGGCCGGGTAGATCGACCCGATCACCAGGCTCGAGACGATCAGCAGCGCGGTGCCGATCAACGGGAGTCGCCAGCGGCTGATGATCGCCGTGAGCAGGAAGAGCACCGCGACCAGGGCCGCGATCCCGGCCAGGATGACGCGGCTGGGGATCGTCGCGTGCACATCGGTGTAGCCGGCACCGGTGATGGTCGTCGTCGTCCCGATCGGCGAGTTGTCGGTGACGGTCGTGTACTGGTCAAGCCAGATGCTCACGGCCTGCACCGCGAGGTAGACCGCCGCGGTAAGCGCGAGCTGGATGCGCGCCGACCTGGTGATGCGAACCTCGCGGCCCGTGATCCGGATGCCGCCGTAGAGGTAGTTGGTGGCCAGCGCAGCGAGACCTGCCACGATGATGGCGGCCGAGGCGTAGGCGACGAATCCGCGGTAGAAGGGGAGCTCGTAAACGTAGAACGAAACGTCGAGACCGAACTGCGGGTCTTTCGTGCCGAAGCTCGTGCGGTTCAAGAACTCGAGCACGGTGGACCAGCGGGTCGCGGTCGAGACACCCATGAAGATGCCGAGCACGATCGGGATGCCGTACATCGCCAGGCGGCGAAGCGGCTCGATCACTTGCTGGTAGCGATCCAACTGCGAGTTGAGCTTGGCGTAAACCGGCCGCGCGCGGAAGGCGATGAAGATGCTCAGCCAGACCAGAAGCCCGAGAGAGAGGAATCCGACAACGAACATCACAACGGTCGAGAACCACTGCGTTGTCAGCACCTCGAGGTAGCCAGCCTGGTCGTACCAGAGCACATCGGCGTACAGGCCGGAGAACACGAAGAACGCGATCACCAGCGCCGCGACCACGGCGGCTGTGATGGCGAGCGCCGCGCGCGAACGACTGGGCGGGGCTTGAGGCTTGGACCGGGCGGCACTGGGAGACGTCACCCGTCGATCCTAGGTGGGCATTCCTGCAAGAACACGCTGGGAACGAGACAGTGAGATGCCCTGATTACTTGCTGGAACAGGTGGCGAGCTTGCTCGTGTCTCCGCCCGCGGCGATCGTCTTGACGGCAGTCACGGACTGGGCGAGCGTCGACACCGCGACGACTCTTATCCCGCTGGGGATGTGCCCGACCACTTCGTTGCAGTTCGACTGGGGTGCGAGGAACCACGTCGCCCCGTCGTCGCGTGCGCCGTAGAGCTTCTGACGGATGCCGCCGATAGCGCCGACCGTGCCATCCGGATCGATCGTCCCGGTGCCCGCGATGTGCTTACCATTCACGAGCTCACCCGGGGTCAGCTTGTCGTAAATGCCGAGGGCGAGCATCATGCCGGCGCTTGGGCCACCGACATCCTGCAGCTGGATATTGACTTGGAACGGGAAAGTGAAGTCGGTGGTGCCCCCGGTGTAGATACCGATCGCGGGCTTGCCGGTGTCCGCACTCTTCGTGGGGGTGACCTTGACCGTCTGTGCGGCGCCGCTGCGGGTGACCTCGAAGGTAACCGCATGGGACGTGCCATTGGCGATGATGGCCTGCTGCAGCGCGGTGAGGCTCGTGACTTTCTTACCGTTTACGGTGAGCAACACGTCGCCCGCCTTGAGGGCGCCGTCCGCCGGAGCACCCCGCACCACCTGTGCCACGGTCACAGTGCTCTTCGTCGCGTAGTCGATGCCGAGGAGCGTCAGCGCGGCCGCCTGTGCGGACTGTTGTGAGCTCGACATCTCCTGCGTGCTCTGCTGGTTGGCCTGCTTGTCGGTCTGGCCGGTGGGGAAGATCTCGTCTAGCGGCACCGCGGCGCGGCTCTTGTCGAACCAGGAGCCCGCGACCTCGATCCAACTGAGCTTGGTCTGCGGGGAGCCGTCAACGTAGACAGTGAGCATGTCCAGCTTGCCGCTGGTGGGATAGGTCTTCTCGCCGCTCACCGCGATCAGGGGAACGCTCTTGCCGCCGACAGGAGTGCTGCCGAGCACGTTATACACGGGCCCCGGTCGTTCGATCGCGTACGGCGAAGAGGTGAGCCCGAGCAGCACCGTGCCAGCCACCGCGCCGACGAGGAGTAACCATCCGGTGGCGCGGGCGATCCGTCCGCGGTCGGAGAAAAACTTACGCAAACGAAGCTCTTTCGGGCAGTCGGGTGGGGGCGTTCGCTCCCAGCGCAGGCCTCGCGGGCCGTGCCTTTCGCGAATCCCCCGGAACGGGGAGCGGGCGAGGGCTACTTTAGGACGCATGGCTGATGATTCGCGGGACGAGCCGTCCGAAGACGAATTCCGCGACATGCTGCGCGATTTTCTCGCTGGCAATACGGATCTCGACCCGGCGAAGCTCGCGAGCGCGGCGGGACTACCCGACGACCCAGAGATGGTGCAGCGCCTGATCGGGCAGTTGCAGCAAGCGCTGCAGAACAGCGGTGAAGGTATCAACTGGGGTCTCGCTCTCGAGCAGGCGAAGGGCCTCGCCGCGCATTCCGCGGTCGTGAGTACTCCGGCCGAGACTTCCGCGCTCGAACAGGCACTTCACGTGGCTGCTCTCTGGCTCGACGAGGTCACTTCGATTGCCGAACTCACCACCTCCCCTGTGATGCTCACCCGCGCCGGCTGGGCCGAAGCCACCATGCCGGTCTGGACCCAGCTCGCCGAGCCGGTCGCCCATTCCATCGCCAACGCCCTCACCGGCGTACTCGAAGAGCAGGCGCCCGAAGAACTGGCAGGAATGCTGGGCAACGCCAGCCAACTGATGCGCAACATCGGTGGCACCCTATTTGCCATGCAACTCGGGCAGGTCGTCGGCCAGCTCTCGGGTGAAGTGGTCTCGGGTGGGGATGTCGGCATCCCGCTGCTCGATGGCGAGATTCGCCAGGCCGCGCTCGTGCCGCAGAATGTGGATGGCTTCGGCGCCGGGCTCGACATCCCGGTGGAGGAGATCCGGCTGTATCTTTCTGTGCGCGAACTCGCCCACGCGCGGCTGTTTCGCCACGCCAAGTGGCTGCGTCTGCACCTGCTCACGCAGATAACGGATTTTGCCCGCGGCATCCACATCGACACCGATCGCCTCGAGGAGTTGGCTGCCGGCTTCGACCCCCAAAACCCCGAGGAGTTGCGGGCGGCGATGACCAGCGGCGCCCTGATCCCGCCGAAGACCGACGATCAACTCGCCGCCCTCGCTCGCCTCGAAACCATGCTCGCCCTGGTTGAGGGCTGGGTGGATGTCGTGACGGCGGCCGCCACCAAGCGTCTTCCCAAGAGCGACGCCATTGCCGAGTCGGTGCGCCGCCGGCGTGCGGCTGGCGGTCCCGCCGAGTCGGCGTTCTCCACCCTCGTGGGCTTGGAACTCCGGCCACGTCGGCTGAGGGAAGCGGCGGCACTTTGGCAGAAAATCTCGGATGCCGTGGACGACGAGGGTCGGGACGCCCTGTGGGCGCATCCGGATCTGATCCCCTCCGACGCAGACATCGACGACCCGACGGCCCTGCTCGCTCGGCTGACGGCGGATTCGCGTATCCCCGACGACGTCGACATGGCGATCGAAGACCTCCTCAACGACGACGGCGAGAACCGACCGCACGAGGTGTAACTCTGCTCGCCGGTTGATGAGCGGTTTCGCGCGTGTCGCGACCCTGGCGCCGTGACGTCGGCACCCAGTCGCACCTGCGAAGGCTGCGCCCGAAGGCACCCGCCAACGCCCGCCGAACGCCCGCCGAACGCTACGAGCGCCACCACGTCCACCGGAGCGGCGGAGGGTCACGTCGCCCGCTGGCGCGTTCCGGTTGTGTAGGACGGTCCTACACAACCGGAACGCGCGCGGAGGGACAGCCACCGCCCAACACTCGAGCCGCGATCCCGGGCGACCCGCCGTGCGGTGATGTCAGATCGGGGCGTGCGCGGTCGAAACGCTGCCGGATCGTTTCTTTTCGGGCGCGAGCGGGCCGCGGCGGGCGGGCAGAGGCGTGAGCAGCGGCCTGCGGAGGGTGGCCTGTGGAGGG
The DNA here is from genome assembly GCA_043742905.1 of Microbacteriaceae bacterium. Lineage (GTDB taxonomy): Bacteria > Actinomycetota > Actinomycetes > Actinomycetales > Microbacteriaceae > Lysinimonas. The sequence goes on from JAYTXO010000201.1 coordinate 7,249, forward strand.
GCGGCGACACGGGAAGGCGCGGCGAGGCATCCTGTCAGGCATGGTGCTCAAGGTGGCGGCGGGGATTCCGCTGGTGTGGCGAAGTCCGAGCAGTCTGCAGTTCGGGGTGGATGCGCCGCTGGCGGTGCTCGAGGAGCTCGACACTGGCACCGAACGCATCGTGGCAGCACTTGTGAGCGGGATCTCGCGCAGCGGGTTCGACATGATGGCGCGGAGTGCCGGCCTCGATGCCGCTGCTGCGGAGGCCCTGCTCGCGAAGCTCAAGCCGGTACTCGGTGAGTCGCCGGCGACCGTCGGTAGCGTCGCGGTGACAGGGTCAGGGGCGCTCGCCGACGAGTTGCGCCGGATGCTAGGCGCCGGCGGCTTGCTCGTCGCAACCGAGGAGAGCAGTCTCGACCTTGTGGTGATTGTCGCGGGCTGGCTGGTCGGCGCAAGAGATCACGGCACGTGGTTGCGCCGCGACATCTCGCACGTACCGGTCATGGTGAGTGACGGTGGCATCACCGTGGGGCCGTTCGTCGAACCGGGCTCTGGGCCGTGCCTGTATTGCTTACAACTGGCGATGATGGATGACGACCCGGCCTGGCCGGCGATCGCCACCCAACTCTGGAGCCGACCCGCTCCCCCGTTGACCTGGCTCGCCGTGGCAGAGGCTGCGGCGTTCACGGCCCGGCGAATCCGCGAACGGCTGGCGGTTGGCCCTGCCGGGGCGACAGCGGCTGAGGCAACGAGTTGGCGGCTCGCGGCCGCTAACGGCGAGCTCAGTTCGCGCGCGTGGACGCGGCACGCGGCGTGCCGCTGCGCAGCTCCTGTAGAAAGCGACTGGGCTCTCGCTGCTGACCGCGAGAGCCCAGCTGAGACCAGGAGAGCAGAAGCCGTCGCTGTGCGCGCGTGATCCCCACGTAGAGCAGGCGCCGCTCCTCGTCGATCGCGGCCGCGGCCTTCGCGTAGTTGATGGGCAGCAATCCTTCGCTGAGCCCGACCAGGAACACGGTGTCCCACTCGAGGCCTTTCGCGCTGTGCAGAGTGGAGAGCACGACTGCCGAAACCGTCAGTTCGTTGTTCGCTTCTTCCCGATCGCTGAGCTCCTCTGAGAAGCGTTCGAGTGTGACGCCGTCCGGCAAATCGGTCGAAAACCGCACGATCGCGTTGAGGGCGTCCCAGCTCTCGCGCGGCAAGGACGAGTCCTCGGGACGGATGCTCCAGCCCGCCTCGCGCGCCAGATCCGACACCACTTTCCGCATCGATTCGTCAGGGTGCGAGCGCGCCTGCACCCGCAACGCGGACACCACCATCCGCACCGCCGACAGCTTGAAGAACTTCGAGGTGCCGAGTTGGCGGACCGCGACCCCGCGTTCCTTCAGCGCGGCTTCGAGCGCCACGGCCTGCTCGTTCACGCGGAACAGGATGGCGATCTGCTCCGGTTTCGTGCCGGAGCGCACGGCTTTCGCCACGGCATCCGCGACGGCGGCCGCCTCGGCGACGTCGTCCTCGAATACCGCAACACCAGGCACCTGCTCGGGTGATGCGCTGGTCGGCTGCAGTTCGAGGGCGCCGGGTCGGTCGCGCATCAACCGGTTGGCGAGGATCAGCACGGCGGGGGTCGACCGATAGTTGCGCTGCAACCGCACGACGTTCGCGTGAGGGAACTCCCGCTCGAAATGCAACAAGTACTGGCTCGTCGCTCCGGTGAAAGAGTAAATGGTCTGGCTCGCATCCCCGACTACGCAGACGTCGGTACGGTCGCCGCGCCAGAGGTCGAGCAAGCGGTGCTGCAGCGGCGAGACGTCCTGGTACTCGTCCACGGTGAAGAAGCGGTACTGCGCCCGCACGGCCGCGAGCACGCGGGGCTCTGAGTCGAGCATCCCGGCGGTGGCCAGCAGTACGTCTTCGAAGTCGAGGCGACGGCGGTCGTCTTTGAGTTGCTCGTATCGGGACTGGATGTCAACAACGGCATCCACCGACAGACCGGCAGGCAGAGGACGATCCGCCGCCGCAACCGCGTACCGCGCGAGGCTGAGCTCGGAGGTCTTGCGCCACTCGATCTCGGCGGCCAGATCGCGGAGCGTCGCGCCACTGAGACGGAGCTTCGCGGCATCCCCCGCCTCGGCAATCATGCGCGACTTGTTCTCCACCAGCTTGGGGCGCGAGCCGCCGATCACGTCGGGCCAATACTGCGAAAGCTGCTGCAGGGCGGCCGAATGGAAAGTCCGGGTGGTCGCCCCGGTCGCGTCCAGCCTCCGCAACCGTTCGCGGAGTTCGGCGGCGGCCTTGGTCGTGAAGGTGAGGGCGAGCACGCTACCCGGTGAGTACGTGCCGGTGCGCAGGCCGTGCGCGATCCGGTAGGTCAGCGCGCGGGTCTTGCCGGTGCCGGCGCCAGCCAGGATGACGACGGGGCCCAGCAATGCGGAGGCAGCTCTCCGTTGGTCGGGGTCGAGCCCGTCCAACAGTTGCTCATCGAGGTCGGGCATGAATGCAGTTCACCACTTGCCGCCGTCGGGTAGCGCGCCGCCGTACCAGTCGTCGATGATCGCGCGGGCGATCGAGGTCGAACCCGGCAACCGGATCTCGCCACTCGCTGACCCAGCAGCCAGATCCTCGCGGCCGAACCAGCGCAGTTCGAGGATCTCCTCACCATCCGGCCGACCCACCGTGGAGGCGCCCGGAGCGACGCGCGCGCGGAAGCCGAGCATGAGGGACGCCGGAAAGGGCCACGGCTGGCTGCCTTGGTAAACCGGATCGACGACCCGCACGCCGGATTCCTCGAACGTCTCGCGGATGACTGCCGCCTCGAGCGACTCTCCGGGTTCGACGAAGCCCGCCAGCAGCGAGAAGCGGTTCTTCTCCCACATCGCGTTGGAGCCGAGCAGCATCCGGTCGTCGTCGTCCGTGATCCCGACGATGATCGCCGCGTCGGTGCGCGGGAACGACTCGGCGCCCGACTCGGGCTCCCGGCGAGTCCAGCCGGCGGCATCCGGGATGCTGGCGTACCCCGAGCGCGGAGAGAAACCGTAGCTCGTGTGCCAGTTGGCGATCGCGAGAGCCTCGGTAAAAAGGCCAGCATCCCGCACACTGAACTCGGCCCCGAGTAGCCGCAAGTCTCCCCACTTCGCTGCCCCATTCGCACCGCCGAGGGCGGCAGCGGTCTCGTCGCCCACCACCAGCAGCGTGATCGGCGAACCTGCCGGGAGATCCGGCTCGTCGCCGACAGCCCGCCCGAGGTACACCGCGAGTTCGTAATTCCCGACCTCACCGGGAGTGAGCAGCGCGAGCGCCGTCGGGGCCGTCAGCAGGGCCTGTCGGTCATGCAGCACGACGACGCGGGCCAGCGGATCCGCCAGCAACGCCTCGATGCCGAGAGCCCGGGAAAGGTGGTCGCGGTCGACAGACGCGCGGGACAAGGGCAGTCG
>JAYTXO010000202.1:0-8043 GCA_043742905.1 Microbacteriaceae bacterium
CGCTGTCGATCACTCGCATGACCTGCGCGTCCGTCATCCCGGCCCACAGAGGGAGCCGTACAAGCCGGTTGGCGAAGTCCTGGGTCAGCGTCAGCGGCCGAAGCGTGCGCCCAAACCGGCGGCCCGCTGCACTGCTATCGAGCGGAACGTAGTGCGAGGTCGCCTCGATTCCCGCCTGACGAAGGCGACTCAACGTGGCCAACTGGAGTTGGGTGTCCGGCATCATCAGATAGAACATGTGGGCCGCGTGGATGCCGTGAGGAGGGTCCATGAGTCGGATGCCGCGTTCGGCCGCCCAGGGGGCGAGCGCTTCGGCGTAGCGATTCCAGATGGAGAAGCGTTGGGATTGGATTGTGTCGAACTCGCTGAGCTGAGAGTCGAGCACCGCGGCGTTGAGTTCACTCATCAGGTAGCTGGAGCCGATGTCGACCCAGCTGTACTTGTCAATCTGGCCGCGGATGAACTTCGAGCGATCTGTGCCCTTCTCCCGCAGCACTTCGGCCCGTTCCACCAACGTGGGATCGTTGACGAGGAGCGCCCCGCCTTCCCCGGAGTGCACGTTCTTGGTGTCGTGGAAGCTCTGCATCCCCAGCCGACCCATGCTCCCCAGGGCCCCGGCTTCCGTAAGTACTCCCAGTCCGTGGGCGTTGTCTTCAATGAGGGACAGACCATGCTCGACGGCGATGCTCGCGAGAGCAGACATGTCGGCCGGTACCCCGCCGTAGTGCATCACCGAGATGGCCCGCGTAGTGGGATTGACCGCCTCGGCGACGCTAGTGGGATCGATGTTGCCTGTGCTCGGATCTAACTCGACGAAAACGCAGGTGGCACCGGTCAGCGCCACCGCGTTCGCGGCCGACGGGAAGGTGAACGACGGCAGGATCACCTCGTCGCCTGGCCCGATGTCGAGCAGCCGGATGGTCATCTCCAGTGCAGCCGTCCCCGAGGTGGTGAGGAATACGGCGGGCGATGTCGTGATCGCACGCAGGCGCTCGGAGGCCGATCGCGTGAACGAGCCGTCGCCGTGCACGTGGTCGGAGGCAAGCACCGTTGCGAGGTTCTCGAGCTCGTTCGAACTGCGGAATGGTCGTGAGAATGCGACGTGGTATTTCGGTGGCATCGGCATTCATCCTCGTCGTGGGGGTGCCGTTTGCACGGCGGGCAGTGGAGGTCGTCTTGACCCGGTTGGTTCTCGTAAGTCATCGTCGCGGGAGAAGTCGGGTTCAAATCCGAAGCTTAGCTACGCGGTTCCCGTCTTCCTCGCGGTGGCGACTTCCGACTCGCCGCGCAGGACCCGTCAGGCCTTCCGGTCGCGCTCCTGCGCTGCCACGGCGCGCTCGACGCCGGCCAGGTTCTCGATCACGAGACGACGCAACGCCGGGATGCCGGGGTTGGCATCCAGCCAGGCGTTCGTCGCGTCGATCAGACCCTGCGAGGCGAGCGAGCCGGGGTAGAACCCGAGGATGGTGTACTCGGCGATCTTGTAGCTGCGCTCCATCCACACGGTCGTGATGGCGGCGAAGTACGGAGCGACTAGCGACTCGAGCACGGCCGGATCATTGACGTGGCCGAAGCCGAGACCCATGTTGCGCAGGCTCACGTTGGGGATGGTCGCGTCGGTGAGCGCGGCGTCCAGCGCAGACTTTTTGCCCTCAAGCGTCGAGATGGTGGCGCGGGCGCGGGCTGCGGCCTGCTGACCCTGCGAAGTGTTGTCGTTCTCGAGCGCGGCGGCGATCTCGCGCTCGCCAGCCTCGCCGACAAGCACGAGGCCCTCGAGCAGCTCCCAGGAGAGGTCGCTGTCGATCTCGAGAGCTGGCAGTGATACCGAGCCGTCGAGCAGGCCTCGCAGCGACGCAACGTGCTCGGGCGTCGAGGGGATCGCAGCGAAGAACTTCACGAACTGGAACTGCGCGTCGGACCCGGCCTCCGCGCCCTGCGCCAGGGACCAGAGGCCGTCGCCAACTTTCGTGATCGCGGCATTCCGGGACTCGGGGGCGACGTAGACGCGCGCGGCCTGCACCAACTGGCTCAGGGTCAGCCGGATGGTGGTCGACTCGGTCTCGCTCGCGATGTTGCCGAGCACCAGGTCGAGGTAGTCGCGGGCGGCGATCTCGGCGTCGCGCGTGGAATCCCAGGCGGATCCCCAGACCAGTGCGCGCGCGAGCGGGCTCTGGATGTCGGCCAGACGCGCCAACGCGACACGGAAGCTTGCCTCATCCATGCGGATTTTCGCGTAGGCGAGGTCGTCGTCATTCACCAGGACGAGCTCGGGCCGGGTCAGACCGACCAACTCGGAGACCTCGGTTGAGGCGTCGGCATCGATGTCGAGCTCGAGGCGGTGAATGCGCTCCAACTTGCCGGATGCCGCGCTCGAGTAGAACCCAATCGCGAGTCGGTGTGGGCGGATGGTCGGGTAATCGGCCGCGGCGGTCTGCAGGATGCGGAACGCGGTGATCACCCCGTCGGCATTCGTCTCGATGTCCGGCTTGAGCGTGTTGACGCCCGCCGTCTCGAGCCACTGCGAAGCCCAGCCGCTGAGCTCGCGGCCGCTGGTGAGTTCGAGCTCGGCGAGCAGATCTTTCAGCTCGGTGTTGCCGTACTCGTACTTGGCGAAGTAGTTGCCGACGCCGGCAAAGAACTCCTCGATGCCGACCCAGGCGGCGAGCTGCTTGAGCACCGAGCCGCCCTTTGCGTAGGTGATGCCGTCGAAGTTGACCTGCACGTCTTCGAGGTCGTTGATAGTGGCGACGATCGGATGGGTCGACGGCAGCTGGTCCTGGCGATACGCCCAGCTCTTCTCCATCGCCTGGAAGGTCGTCCACGCCTCAGTCCACTCGGTGGCCTCAGCGGACGCGATGGTCGACGCCCACTCGGCAAACGACTCGTTCAGCCACAGGTCGTTCCACCACTTCATGGTGACCAGGTCGCCGAACCACATGTGCGCGAGCTCGTGCAGGATCGTGACGACTCGGCGTTCCCTAATCGCGTCGGTCACCTTCGCCCGGAACACGTAGGTTTCCGTGAGAGTCACTGCTCCCGCGTTTTCCATGGCGCCGGCATTGAATTCGGGCACGAACAGCTGGTCGTACTTGGCGAAGGGGTACGGGTAGCCGAACTTCTCCTCGTAGTACGCGAAGCCCTGTCGGGTCTTCTCGAAGATGTAGTCAGCGTCAAGAAATCCGAACAGCGACTTGCGCGCGAAGATCCCGAGCGGGATGACACGTCCGCTCGAGCTCGTGAGCTCCGAGTGCACGGCCTGGTACGGGCCCGCGACGATTGCGGTGATGTAGCTCGAGATGATCGGCGTCGGCTCGAACGACCAGGTGGCAACGCTGTCGGCGGTCTGCGTTTGCGTTGGGGTCGGCGCGGGCGTGGGGGAGTTGCTGACGACCGCCCAGTTTGCAGGCGCGGTCACGTCGAACTGGAAAGTCGCCTTCAGGTCAGGCTGCTCGAACACGGCGAAGACGCGGCGGCTGTCCGGCACCTCGAACTGCGAATAGAGGTAGACCTCACCATCGACTGGGTCGACGAAACGGTGCAGCCCTTCGCCCGTGTTCGTGTAGGCGAAGTCGGCGACGACGGTCAGAGTGTTGTGCTCCTGCAATCCTGCGAGCTGGATACGCACGTTGTCGCTGACGGCGCTCGGGTCGAGCGCCGTGCCGTTCAGGGTCACCGAATGCACTTGCTCGGTGATCGCGTCGATGAAGGTCTTGCGGTCGCCGTGTGCGGTGAATGCGACCGTCGTCGTCGACCGAAAGGTCTTAGGACCGGTCGTGACATCAAGGACGACAACGTAGGACTGTACGGCGAGAACGCCAGCGCGCTCCTGGGCCTCAAGTCGAGTGAGATTCTCTCCGGGCACGCGGCAGCTCCTTCGGCAGGGCAGGGTCAAACGAACAGACTGGGTCTGCTGATCAGCCTAGCCACGCCATGATGTGGCTGGGTTCGGGGGCGGAGGCCACGGCGGGGCCCAGGGCGGCCGTCGTGGTCGCGATGACGTCGCGACCCAGGAACGCCTCCGAGTCCTCGATCGCGGCCCGCAATATGGCGGCGAGCAGGGCATTGGGGTCGTCGATGCACGCCTGGGCGACGCCGAGGGCAGCGGTGCGTACGATCGCTCCGCAGCCGTGGCGGGCCAGGTCGACCGGTCGCGCGCGCCAGTCGGCCAGATGCCGGTGGGCCCAGACTGCGGCATCCGGAACCTGGAGGAGGGACTGCTCCGCGTCGACCCTCGCGCGGGGACGGTTGATGCCCAACTCGGCGAGGGCGTCGAGCGTGGCGATGACGGCGGCGGCGAGGGCGCGCTGGCGCTCCATACTGGCGACCGGCAGGGCCATCGTCGCGGCGCGCAGGGCGACCACGAGCCCGAGGCGCAGTTCATCGCCGCGCAAGCCGATTACCCGCGGGATTTCGGTCGCGAGTTCGCTACGACGCCCATCGCTCATCGTGTCGTTTACGGCCCGAGCCAGGGTCGCGAGCGTCGGGTCCGTGCAACGGGGGCTGTCGCTCCAACGTTCTCCCGCTAGGAACGAGGCGAACTCCATGAAGCACGCCCCTTTTCGGGCGGAACGATGACGTCCGGCCGACAGAGTCGGGACCAGCTCGGGGATGGCTGCAGCGGTTCTCATGACGACCTCGTTTGCTTCACGGTGTCACTTCATTATCCTCGCGCTCGACTGCTGCGACAAGTGGTACCCGTCACGGTCGGGGCGCGGCGATAGCCTGGGAACATGCGCGTCCACATCGGCACCGATCACGCCGGGCTCGAGTTCAGTCAGCGCCTTCAGCAGCACCTGCGGGAGGCCGGTCACGAGGTGGTCGACCACGGCCCGACCCGCTATGACCCGCTCGACGACTACCCGAGCTTCTGCATCAACACGGCGCTCGCCGTCGTGAAGGATCAGGAGGCCGGTCTGCTGACGCTCGGTGTCGTCTTCGGTGGATCGGGAAACGGCGAGCAGATCGCCGCCAACAAGGTCGCGGGCATTCGCGCTGCGCTGGTCTGGAACCATGACACCGCCTTACTCGCCCGCGAGCACAACGACGCGAACGTGATCGCGATCGGTGCGCGCCAGCACTCGCTGGCGGTTGCCATCGAGTTGATCGACGCGTTCCTGGCTGAGCCGTTCAGCGGTGGGGAGCGCCACACGCGCCGCATCGCCCAATTGGCCGAGTTCGAGACGACCGGTAAAATTGCCGGCCGCCAGATCGACGGCTGAGGCAGGGATCGCAGTATGCCCGAAGGTCATTCCGTTCACCGGATCGCGCTCCAGTTCGAGCGCCATTTCGAGCATGCGCTGGTTGCGGTGTCGTCCCCTCAGGGGCGCTTCGCGGCCGGAGCCGCGCAGCTCGACGGCCACGAGATCGTGCAGTCGAAAGCCGTGGGAAAGCAGATGTTCCTCGAGTTCGATCACGGGCTGTGGCTGCGGGTCCACCTCGGGATCTACGGGGCCTGGGATTTTGCGGGTGACATCACGGTCGACGCAACCACGGCATCCGCGAAAGGCCGGATGGGCCAAACGAACCAGCGCGGCGCCGGCCAGCGCGGCATCGAACTGGCCGGTTACAAAGATTCACCATCGTCGATGGGCGCCCCGCGACTGACGCGCCTCCGCATGAGCGAGCAGGAGAAGCGCGAGGATGACCTCGACAGCTTTCCGCCTGCTCCGATTGGCGCGGTCCGGGTGCGTCTCCTGACGCCGACGGCGGTGGCCGATCTGCGCGGCCCGACCGCGTGCGAGGTGCAGACCATTGAGCAGGTGGGTGCCGCGATTGCCAAGCTCGGGCCCGATCCGCTGGTCGACGACCTCGCCGAGGGGGAGGAGCGCTTCACCGCCGTCGTGCGCAAGAAGCCGACGCCCATCGCGCTGCTGCTCATGGATCAGGCCGTCGTCAGCGGCATCGGCAACGTGTACCGCGCCGAGATGCTGTTTCGCGCACGCCAGAACCCGTTCATGCCGGGCCGGGACGTACCCGAGGAGGTTGTGCGCGGCCTGTGGCGCGACTGGGTGAAGCTGTTGACTATCGGCGTCGAAACCGGGCAGATGCTCACCATGGACGGTCTCTCTCCCAAGGATCAGGCCAGGGCGCGGGCCTCACGGGCCGACCGGCACTGGGTGTACCACCGCACCGGCGAGGCGTGTCGAGTTTGCGGCGCCGCCATCCAGATGCGGGAGTTGGGCGGTCGCAAGCTCTACTGGTGCCCGGTGGATCAGGCTTAGGGGATCAGCCTTGAGAAAGACACCGCACTTCACGACTGAGGACGAGACGGTCGTCGCGCGACTCATCCGCGAGAACCCATGGGCGACGTACGTGTCAAACACGTCGACTGGTCTGGTGGCCTCGCACTACGCGACGCTGCTGGAAGACGACGTAGACGGCATCTCGATCGTCAGCCACTTCGGCCGCCCAGACGAGAAGCTGCACGAGCTCGGCGAGCACGAGATGCTCGTGATCGTGCAGGGTGCGCACGGCTACATCTCGCCCGGTTGGTACGCCGAGGGCGACTTCATCCCCACCTGGAACCACGTGACCGCGCACCTTTACGGCACCCCAGAGATCCTTGGCGCGGAGGAGAACTTCGCGATTCTGCAGCGGCTCGTTGACCACTTCGAGGTGCGGATGCCGCATCCGGTCTCCCTTTCATACGACGAGGAATACGCGAGACGGGTCGCGAGGGGCACCGTGGGTCTGCGCATCCGGGTCACCCGAATGGATGCTCGCCTCAAGCTGAGCCAGAACAAGTCTCCCGAAGTGCGCAAGACGATCATCGAGGCGTTGCGCGGCGACGGCGCGTACGCCCATCCAGGCCTGGCCGACGAGATGGATATGCTCTGAACACCCTCCTCCGCAACGCGCGTCTACTAGATGGCAGGGTCGTCGACGTGTTTGTTTCGGACGGCATGATCCGCCGGTTGAGCCCGTCGATACCCGCCGAGCAACCCGGTGATTTCGACGTACTCGATCACCGTGACCTTGACGGCCGCTGGCTGCAGCCGGGCCTGTGGGATTCGCACGTCCACTTCGACCAGTGGACCCTTCTCTCGCGCAGGCTCGACCTCACACCGGCGCACTCGGCCGCCGAGACGGCGGCCCTCGTGCGTGCGCATCTGGCGCAGCATCCGCCTGAGCCTGGCACCGTGCTGATCGGGCAGGGTTTCCGCGATGGTTTGTGGCCAGACACTCCGAGCCCCGAACTGCTCGAGTTCGGGGACATCCCGGTCGCGCTGGTGAGTGGTGACGTGCACTGCATGTGGACGAACGCAGCGGCGCTCCGAATGCTCGGCCTGCCCTCCGAGGCGTGGCTAGTGCGCGAGCAGGAGGCGTTCGACCTCAACGTGCGCCTCAGCGAGGTCCCCGAGGAGCGATTGGATACCTGGGCCCTCGAGTCTGCGGCGGTCGCCGCATCCCGTGGGGTGGTCGGCATCGTTGACCTCGAGATGCGGGGCGCGATCTCCGCCTGGCGGCGCCGCTTCGGGAACGGATTCCGTGGGCTGCGAGTGCGGGGCGGGGTCTACCCGGGCGACCTGGATGCCGTCGTGGCGGCCGGCATCCGGACGGGCGACGTGGTCCCCGACACCGGGGGCTTGCTCGTTGGCGGCCCGTTCAAGCTCTTCACCGACGGCTCGCTCAACACTCGCACCGCCTGGTGTTACGACGACTATCCGGGCCTGACCGGTCCGGACGCCGCGGGCCTCGCAATCCACGCTCCAGACGAGTTGCTCCGCCTCGCGCGCGCCGCACTCGCCCAGGGGCTGGTTCCCACCATCCACGCCATCGGCGATCGTGCGACGACCCTCGCACTCGACACCTTCGCGGCACTCGGACCGCTGCCCGGCGCTGATCGCGGGCAAAGCGGCAGCATCGAGCATGCGCAGCTGGTGCTCACGGCCGACCTTCCGCGGTTCGCGCAGTTGGGAGTTCGCGCGAGCGTGCAGCCCGAGCACGCGATGGACGACCGCGAGGTCACCGACCACTTCTGGGCGGGGCGCACGGACCGTGCCTTCGCCTATCGGTCGCTGCTCGAGGCGGGAGCCGAGCTCG
>JAYTXO010000203.1:0-6453 GCA_043742905.1 Microbacteriaceae bacterium
TCCGGTCGTGCAGCAGGCCGCCTGGGACGCGCTCGGCGACTACCAGGGCGCGGTCGTCGCTCTGAACCCGAAGACCGGCGCGATCCTGGCGATGGTGTCGAAGCCCACCTTCGACCCGAACACGCTCGCCGTGCACAACAGCGCACAGGTGATCGCGCGGTACAAGCAGCTGCTCGCCGACCCGGGCAACCCGCTGATCAACCGCGCGATCTCGGGATCGCTCAATCCGCCGGGCTCGACGTTCAAGCTCGTGGTCGCCTCCGCGGCCTTGGAGAGCGGGCAGTACACGCCAGACAGCACCTTCCCGAATCCGCCATCCCTGCAGCTGCCACAGAGCAGCACGGTCATCACCAACGCGGAGGGCGGCGCCTGCGGGGGCGGCGCCACGGCATCCATCGCGACGGCGCTTCGGCTCTCCTGCAACATCCCGTTCGCGCAGTTGGGGCTGGCGCTCGGCAACAACATCATCAGTGCCCAGGCGAAGAAGTACGGATTCGGGGATGCCGGACTCCGCATCCCGATGAAGGTCACCCCGAGCGTCTACCCGACCATCAACAACGATCCAGCCCGGCAGATGATCTCGTCGTTCGGTCAGGGGAACGACCGCGTCACGCCGCTCCAGATGGCGATGGTCTCGGCGGCGATCGCGAACGGCGGATCCCTGATGGCGCCGAACCTGGTGGACAGCATTATGTCGCCCGACCTCTCGGTGCTGCAAAAGCTGACGCCGACCGTGTACAGCACTCCGATCGGCTCGACGACGGCCGCCACCATGACCCAACTGATGATCAACAACGTCGCGAACGGTGCGGCATCTAATGCAAGAATCAGCGGTGTCGACGTCGCAGGTAAAACTGGCACAGCCCAGAACGGGACGGGTGCGCCCTACACCCTCTGGTTCACCGGTTTCGCCCCGGCGAACGACCCCCAGGTCGCTGTCGCGGTCGTGTTGGAAAACGGTGGAGGACGAGGCCAGTCCGCCTTCGGGAACCTCCTCGCGGCGCCGATAGCGAAGAAGGTCATTGAGGCGGTGCTGAACAGATGAGACCCACAAGCGGCCTCACCTTCGGTGGTCGATACCAACTGTCGTCGCGCATCGCGATCGGCGGGATGGGCGAGGTCTGGCAGGCGACCGACCTGGTCATCGGACGGACCGTCGCCATCAAGATCCTCAAGGACGAGTACCTCGGCGATCCCGGATTCCTCGAGCGCTTCCGTGCGGAGGCCCGCCACGCGGCGCTGGTCAACCATGAGGGCATCGCCAACGTGTTCGACTACGGCGAGGAAGACGGCAGCGCATACCTCGTGATGGAACTCGTGCCCGGCGAGGCGCTCTCGACCGTGCTGGAGCGCGAGCGCGTCCTTCCCACCGACAAGGTCCTGGATATCGTGGCGCAGACCGCGTCTGCCCTTCAGGCCGCGCACAACGCGGGCTTGGTGCACCGCGACATCAAGCCTGGAAACCTGCTGATCACTCCGGAGGGTCGGGTCAAGATCACCGACTTCGGTATCGCCCGGATCGCGGACCAGGTTCCCCTCACTGCCACCGGCCAAGTGATGGGCACAGTGCAATATCTGTCGCCCGAGCAGGCGAGCGGGCATCCGGCCTCGCCGACCACCGACATCTACTCGCTCGGGATCGTGGCGTACGAGGCCCTCGCCGGCCGCCGCCCCTTCAAGGGTGAGTCGCAGGTCGCCATCGCGATGGCGCAGATCAACGAGGCCCCGCCGGAGCTCCCGGTGACAATCGCCGAGCCGGTACGTAACTTGGTATACGCCTGCATCGCCAAACGCCCTGAGGACCGACCGCAGTCGACCGCGCACTTGGCGCGCGCCGCACAGGCGCTCCGTCGCGGCGACCTGCAGGGGGCGGTCGCCGCTGTCCCCGGGATCGCCGGCGAGGAGGCCTTCGCCAACTTCACAACGCCGATCGGCACCCAGGCCACGCGGCTCCTGCCCTACGGCGGCGCGGCTGTCGGTGGCCCGCCCCCGACTGCCGAACTACCCCCGCCGCCGCGGCGGAACCCCTGGACCTGGCCTCTCGTCGCCATCGTCGCCGTGCTCGCCGTGGCGCTGATCGCGATCATCATTGTTTTGCTGGTTCGCCCCACCGGAACGGGAGGCGCCACTCCGAGCGGCACGACGCCTAGCTCGCAGACCACCGCCAGTACGCCATCGGTCACACCGACACCGACGTCGACCTTGATCTATTTGAGCCTTGCGGACTACACGGGGAAGCCATACAACGACGTCAGTTCTGCCCTGATCGCCAAAGGCTTCGGCATCTTCAAGGGCACCGGCCCCCTCGCGTCCACGCCGACTCAGAACGGCACCGTGCAAAGCATCAACCCCTACGGTAATCAGACCCCGGACAAGACGATCACGATCTACGAATACCAGGACTACGTGGGCCCGCCGACTCCGTCAGCCGCGACCGCTCCGGCCAGTGGCACCTCCGGTGACACGGTCGCGATCACCTGGGGTGAATACAAGGCGTGCCCGACTGGCTATTCGCTCTCGGCCTACACGGTCACCCTGACGAACGCCAAGTTCGCGAGCGACGGCAACTCCGGCAGCGGACCAGGAACGCCGAGCAGCACGTTCGGCCCGACGTCTAACCGCGCGCCGAACATCGTTCTCGGCACCGCGGGAACCGACGCGGCCGTGAGCTACACCGCCACCTGCGGTACCGGATCGAGCGCGCTCACCTCCGGGCCCTCGCCCACCGCAACGATCACCGTCAACTAACGATCCGGTCCCAGTGGGCGACTCTCGACGGATGCCAAAAAGCCAGCGACTACACTGACAAAAGATTTTCGCTCGCAAGCGTGAGGATAATATGACGGTGACGGACGGTGCTGCAGCAGGCATCCGCTTGCTCGCCGGGCGGTACCAGATCGGCGAATTGCTGGGCCACGGCGGCATGGCCGACGTTCACCTTGGACTGGATGCGCGGCTCAACCGCAAGGTCGCCGTCAAGCTCCTGAAGCCGTCCCTCGCCAACGATCCCGCCTTTCGCACTCGCTTCCGTCAGGAGGCGCAAGCCGCCGCGCGCATGGCGCACCCCACGATCGTCCGCGTCTTCGACGCCGGCGAGGAGACGGTGCGCGAACCGAACGGCAGCGAGTTCCAGGTGCCATTCATCATCATGGAGCACGTTGACGGCAAGCTCCTCCAGAATCTGGTGGCGCAGGGACCGATCGACCCAGCGGAGGCGGTGCGGATCGTCGATGGCATCCTGACCGCGCTCGAGTACTCCCATCGCGCGGGCGTCGTCCACCGCGACATCAAGCCCGGCAACGTGATGGTCACCTCCTCCGGGCAGGTGAAGGTGATGGATTTCGGCATCGCCCGGGCGATTTCGGATTCCTCTGCCACGATCGCGCAGACCAGCGCGATCCTCGGCACCGCCCAGTACTTCTCGCCCGAGCAGGCTCGCGGCGAGGGCATCGACGCGCGCACCGACCTCTACTCCACTGGCGTCGTGCTTTACGAGTTGCTCACCGGCAAGGCGCCGTTCCGCGGTGACACCGCGGTCGCCGTGGCGTACCAGCACATCAGCGAGATGCCAGTGCCGCCGAGCGCCGTCAACCCGTCGGTCTCGCCCGCGCTGAACGCCGTCGTGATGCACGCGCTCGCCAAAGACCGCGGTGACCGATTCCAGACCGCCACCGAGTTCAAGGCCGACCTTGACGTCGCCATGACCGGCAAAGTCCCCGATCGGATCCCCGGCAGCGACGATGGATTCAATGCCGCGTTGTTCGGCGTGAACCCGAACTCCACCGCGGCCTCGGAGGCCACCCTCCGACGCCTCGCCGACGACACCGAGCGGGCCCCCCGCACCCAGAATCGGCCGCCGGTCGCCTGGATCTGGGGCGGCATCTCAATCATGGCCGTCATCATCGTGGCCACCCTGGTCTGGGTCTTCACCCTCGCTCCGCAGCAGCTGGTCGGGGCGGGTGCCGCGGTCACGATCCCGAAAGTGAGCGGGCAAACTTTCAAGGTCGGCGGGCAGAAACTGCTCGACGCCAACCTCAAGGTGACGCGATTCGACAAAGCCAGCGATAAAGTCCCGGCCGACGCGATCATCTCGATCGATCCCGGCGCCGGCACCCGAGTCAGGCCGGGGTATAACGTCTCGGTCTTTGTCTCCACCGGTCCCGAGAAGGTCACCCTCGGTGGATTGATCTATAAGCCCGAAGCGGATGCGCAAGCCGCGATCGCCGCCGCCGGCCTCGTCTACGGGTCGACCAGGACCGACTACTCGCCCAGCGTGCCCGCCGGTCAAGTCATCGGCGTTGAGGTTCCCGGATCGACCGCGCCGATCGGCAGCAACGTGCAGGTCACCAAAGGCGCGACCGTCAACCTGGTGGTGTCAAACGGTAACGTTCAGATTCCGGATGTGAGCGGCCAGCCGATCACGACAGCACGCGACACCCTGGCTGGCTCGACGTACGGACTCACCGTGAAGCTTCATCCGCTGTCAAACTGCACCGGCCAGTCGGTGACCGGTCAGTCGCCGGGACCGGGCGACGCCCCGCAAAAGTCGTCGGTCACGCTGACCTACTGTGCCGGCTGACCCCAGGCGGATTCACCCCAGCTTGACGAGCGGGCTCAGCCCCTTCGCACGGTCGGCCGCCTCGGGCAGCCCGGTCGTCGCGAGCCAGTTGCCCAGCATCCGGTAGCCGCCCTCGGTGAGCACGGATTCCGGGTGGAACTGCACCCCGAAAAGCGGCGCCTCGCGGTGGCGCAGGCCCATGATGATCCCGCCCTCGGTGCGCGAGGTGACCTCGAGCTCGTCGGGAACCGTGCTGTCGACGACCGCCAACGAGTGGTATCGCGTCGCACGGAACGGCTGCGAGACGCCCGCGTAGAACGCGCTGTCGTCGTGGCGGATCAGCGAGGTCTTGCCGTGCATGAGCTCGTCGGCGTGAGTGACGGTCGCGCCCAGCGCCTCGGCGATCGCCTGGTGGCCGAGACAGACACCGAGTAGCGGGGATCCCGCGGCCAAGGCGGCGCGCACCACCGGGATCGAGATCCCCGCGGCCGCGGGCGTCCCCGGACCGGGCGAGAGCAGCACGGCGTCGTAGTCTGCGATTCGAGCCGCGACATCCGACTCGGCAATGTCGTCGTTGCGCACAACATCAGTCTCGGCACCGAGCTGCCGGAGGTAGCCGTTGAGTGTGTAGACAAAGCTGTCGTAGTTGTCGACGACGAGCACGCGGGTCATCGAGTCACCGTAACGTCTTGCGGCGCCACGAACTGGTCGGCATAAGGGAAGACCCAGAGCACAAGCGCCGCCAGCAGGACCAGCAGCAGAACGGCCAGGATGACCACTCGTACCCACCATGGGCCGGGGAGGACTCGCCACAGCGCCGCGTACATTAGGCCTTCCCGTTGACAGTCGCCGCGATCTCGGCTGGCGGACCGTCGGCACGCGGGAAGAACTTGTCGAAGCTGCCATACGCGATGATGCGTTCGGCCGTGGAGAAGAACGGATTGCAGCTGGTCAGCGTGATCATCCGATCAGTGGGTTGCACTCCGGCTTGTTCGGGCACCTGGTCGATCACGCCGATGCCGGTCGGCTGGACGTATTGCAGGTTGCGGAACTCGTACTGGTACCAGCCGTCCCGCGTCTCGACGAAAATGTGGTCGCCGACGTGAAGCTGATGGATGAACTCCAGGTTGCCGCCGTAGGCTCGGCGGTGTGCGGCGATTGCGAAGTTGCCAAGCTGACCCGGCATCTGGGTGGCGGGGTAGTGCCCGAGCTCGCCCTTATTGAGAACATCTTGCACGCCGATACCTTGCGCAATCGGCCGGTAGTAGTCGGCCCCGAAGCGCGGCACGATCAGCAGGGCGAAGCGCTGCGCGTTCTGGATCGAAGCGGTGATCACGGGCGGTGCCGCTGGGCTGGACGCCTTCGCCGGTCCCGTCGCCTTGTTCCAGGTCTGCGACTGGTGCACCGACTGAACGTGCAGCTGATTGCCGACGATGATGTCGTTGAGCCACTGCTGCCAGCCGAGGAAGAGCAGGACGAAGACGCCCGCCGTGATCAGCAGCTCGCCGAGGATGCCGACGACCGAGACCCGTCGGCGCGGCTGCGTGACCCTCTGCGCGCGTTCGGCCTGTGCACCGCGCGATGATACGGCCCGGCGACGCCCCCTCGGCGGCGTCTCGCGGTCAACCAGATCAGGGTCTGTCATGTGGATGATTCTAGATCGTCCGCCGTCTCCGGTTCCCGGGAGGTGCCGGATGGCCGGTGTCCAGGGGCTTCGGGGGCCATGTCCGTTAGTATTCTCGTCATGGCCCGTCCAAGTGAACGCCCGAAGCCGCAAGTCGTCGAGCCTCGCCGGACCGAGCGTGGGCCGAATGCGGTCTGGTTCAAGCCCGTCATGTTCGGTTTCATGCTGCTCGGCCTGGTCTGGATCATCGTTTTCTACCTGTCCCAGACGC
>JAYTXO010000204.1:0-6563 GCA_043742905.1 Microbacteriaceae bacterium
AGCGGCGCCCTGCTGGAGCACCGCCGCCTCCTGAGGGAGGCCTTCGTTCGTCACGGCGGTGTCGAGGTGGACACCCAGGGCGACGCGTTCTTCGTTGCCTTTCCGACCGCCGACGGTGCTCTGGCGGCCGCCCACGAATTCCAGGCAGCACTCGTTTCGGGCCCCATCCGTGTGCGTGTGGGCATCCATACCGGCACGCCCTATCTCGGCGCGGAGGGCTACGTGGGGGCGGACGTGCACAAGGGCGCACGCATCGCCGCAGCGGCACACGGTGGTCAGGTCGCCCTCTCGGGAGAAACCCGGGCCTTGCTCGGCGAGTTGTTTCCGTTCACAGATCTCGGCGAACACCAGCTGAGGGACTTCTCCATTCCGGTGTCGATCTTCCAGCTCGGCGAGAAGCGCTTCCCGCCACTGCGGACCGTGTCGAACACCAACCTGCCGCGGCCGGCGAGCTCGTTCATTGGCCGCAGGCGCGAGGTCAGCGAGGTCGCGGCGCTGCTCACCAATGGAGCGCGTCTCCTCACTCTGACCGGCCCCGGCGGCTCCGGCAAGACGCGCCTTTCGATCGAAGCGGCCGGAGAGCTGGTGCCCGAGTTCAAGGCGGGAGTTTTCTGGGTTGGCCTGGCGGCGCTGACCGACCCTGCCCTCGTCCCCGAAACAATTGCCCAGACTCTCGGGGTCAAGGGCGACCTCGCCGCTCACATCGGTGAGCGTGAGATGCTCCTGGTGCTCGACAACCTCGAACAGGTCGTCGAAGCGGCCCATGATCTCGCTGCGCTCGTCGAGGCCTGCCCCAACCTGCGTGTGGTCACAACCAGCCGCGAGCTGCTGAGGGTAAGAGGCGAGCACGAGTATCGCGTTCTTCCGCTTGCCGAGCAGGAGGCGGTCGATTTGTTCTGTGCCCGTGCACAGCTCGCTGCCGATGCGACTATCGCCGAGCTCTGTCGGCGCCTGGACAGCCTGCCGCTCGCACTTGAGCTGGCAGCCGTGCGCACTGGCGTTCTCTCACCCAAACAGATCCTCGATCGGCTGTCCAAGCGGCTCGACCTGCTGAAGGGCGGCCGAGACGCAGATCCCCGCCAGCAGACCCTGCGGGCCACGATCGAGTGGTCGTATCTGCTGCTGTCACCCGAGGAGAAGGTGACCTTCGCCCGTCTCGCTGTCTTTCGAAGTGGTTGGGCTCTCGACGCCGCTGAGGAGATCACCGAGGCCGACCTCGACACGCTTCAATCGTTGGTCGACAAGAGCCTGGTGCGCCACGTCGGTGAGCGCTTCTGGATGCTGGAGACGATCCGCGAATACGCCGCCGAGCGGATGGAAGCGTCGAATGACGCCCATTCGTTGCGTCTGCGTCACGCTGAGCACTTCCTGGCGATCGCCGAGGAGGCCTATCCGCACATGCAGGGTGAGCCCAAGGCGTTGTTCGACCGGCTGCAGGCCGAGCTCGAGAACTTCCGCTCTGCGCTCGACTGGCTCCAAGACACCGGCAAGACACAGCCCGCCCTGCAGTTCGCGGGCGCGTTGTGGCGGTTCTGGATTCAGAGAGGCCATCTCCCCGAGGGCAGGCGTCGTCTCGAGGCCCTCATCCACCTTGATCGTCGTCCGACGGCCGCCCGCGCAAGAGCTCTCAACGGAGCTGCCGCCCTCATGCTCACGGGCGGAGACCTCGCCACGGTGAGGCTCTGGACCCAGGAGGCACTGGAGCTACATCGCAGGCTCGGCAACGCATGGGGGGCCGCCTACTCCGTCTTCACCCTGGGCCTGGCTGCGACCGAGGAAGCTGACTGGGCAACAGCACTGCCCATCTTCGAGGAGAGCGTCCGCGCCTTTCGTGAGCTTGGCGACGATCACTACGCCCTCGTGGCGACCGACGGCTTGGCATGGACCTCCGGCAACCTCGGTGATCAGGAACGCTGCCAAGCCCTTCATGAGGATGTTCTCCGTCAGGCTCGCGCCCAAGCCGACGAGGGAATCGTCGCCTCGGAACTGGATCAACTGGCCGGGTTCGCCCGCGACGAGGGTCGGATCGCTGATGCGCTTTCAATGTTGAGTGAATCCCTTGGCATAACCCACCGCCTCGAGAGGTCCGACCTGATGGTCGAGGGCCTCTCGCGCTTCGCGTCCCATCTTGCCGTCGCCGGACACGCGGAGCTCGCGACCCGGCTGCTCTCCTGTGCGGAAGTGTTGCGCGAGGAGATCGGCGGCAGCTTTTCGTGGGTTCCTGCGTTGAACGAGGAGACGCTCAGGGAACTCCACGCGCATCTCGACAGGGCTGTCTTCGCCGAGGCCTGGGAGCAGGGCCGCACGATGATCATTGACGAGGCCGTCGCTCTCGCCGTGGCGTTCCGTGGCCCGGGGGCCGACGAATGAGGGTCAATCCGGCTGCAGCAAAGAGCGGCGGGCGATAGTGGAGTTGCGGGACGAGCGGGTGTGATCAGCCGTACAGCACGGTGACGCCGACGACCTGGCACTCATCGAGCTTTGGTCATGTTCCGGCCGACCGTGCGGCGCTTGATTCAGCGGCAGTTCTTGGTCGCCTATGATCGCTACTCGGGAGGGGGCCACATGCGGTGCGGATCATGTGATGCAGAGCATCCGGTAGGCGCACGCTTCTGCATGCAGTGTGGTACCCGCATCGCTCTCTCGTGCAGCTCATGCGGCACATCGCTGCCGGAGCAGGCTCGCTTCTGCTTGAGCTGTGGATCAGTGGTCGAGGAGGCAACCGCGGCTGCCACCCCGGAAGCCCCCCTCGGCGCCGCCACGTCCACATCCGTTGAGACCGCCAACACCCCAGCTCTGCCCGAGTCGTTCGTTGGCGGCCGGTATCGCACGGTGCGCTTCCTCGGTAAGGGTGGCCGCAAGCACGTGTACCTCGCCCGCGACACCCGGCTCGATCGCGATGTTGCCGTCGCGGTCATCCCCACCGATGGCTTCGACCCCGACGCCGTGGAACGGGTTCGCCGCGAGGCCCGTGCGATGGCACGCCTCGGTGACCATCCGCACATCGTTGCGGTGTACGACTCGATCGAGGAACCTGGCACGCACATCATCGTCAGCCAGTACATGCCGGGCGGCGACCTTTCGGCGCTCATCCAGGGCGGCGAGAGCGGCCAGCTATCTGTCGAACGGGCGCTGCTGATAGGCGCGCAGTTGTGTGCCGCGCTCACCCATGCCCACACGAACGGAGTGTTCCATCGCGACCTGAAGCCCGCCAACGTCTTCCTCGGCGCCGACGGTCTGGTGCGCCTCGGCGACTTCGGCCTGGCCCGTTTGATCGACGGTCGCGACCTGACTCTGAGCGGCTCCTTCCTCGGCACGGCGGCATACATGCCACCCGAGCAGGCGCTGGGTGGGCAGGTCGACGCACGCAGCGATCTGTACGCGCTCGGCTGCCTCATCTACGACATGGTGGCCGGCCGCCCGCCCTTCACCGGCGACGACACCGTCGGGATCATCGGCCAGCAGATCAACGCTGCACCGGTGCCACCCTCGTGGCACAACCCTGCCATTCCGCGCTCGCTCGACCGCCTGGTGCTGGAGCTGCTCGCCAAGAGCCAGTCAGACCGGCCGCCCACTGCATCCGTCGTGGGCGAGCGGCTGGCCGCCATCGACATCGACGAGCCTGTAGATCCGCAAGACCGGGCGCGGATGCCGCCGACCGGCAGCTTGGTGTTCGGTCGCATGATCGGCCGCCACGACGAGCTCGCCACGCTGCGCGAGCGGATCGACGCCGCCGCCAACGGGCAGGGTTCGCTGACGCTGCTGGTGGGCGAACCAGGCATCGGCAAGACGCGCCTGTCGCAGGAGGCTGCCACCTACGCCGGCCTGCGCGATGCCGTGGTGTTGTGGGGCCGCTGCTACGAATCCGAAGCTGCGCTGGCGTTTCGGCCTTGGAGCGAAATCATCAGCCAGTACGTGCGCGGCCGCCGCGACGACGAGCTGCGCCTCGAGCTTGGCACGGGCCTCGAGGATGTCGCGCGCATCGCGTCGGAGGTGGGCGATCGGTTCGGATCGCACATGGCCGAAGCCGGCCGTGTCGAGGCCGAAGCCGACCGGCTGCGACTGTTCGACAGTGTCGTCGGGTTCCTGGTGCACGCAGCTGCGAATAGGCCGCTGCTGGTGATCCTCGACGATCTGCATTGGGCCGACACTCCGTCTCTCTTGGTGATGCAACACCTCGCCCGGCGTCTTGCCGGCAGCCGAATCTGTGTGATCGGCACCTACCGCGACGTCGACCTCGACCGTCAGCACCCGCTCGCGGGTGTGGTCGCCGAACTACGCCAACGCCGCCTCTACGACCGCATCCGCCTGCACGGCTTCGACGAGGATGAACTGCGGGCGATGCTCGCGGTGGTGGGTCAGCAGGATGAAGCGACCATTTCGACGCCATTTCTCGCGGCGTTGCTGGAGGAGACCGAGGGCAACCCGTTCTTCGTCGAGGAGACGTTGCGTCATCTGGCGGAGAGCGGCAAGTTGGTCCGCCGCGGTACCGAGTGGGTCAGCGACGCCACTTCCATCTCCGACCTCGACATTCCAGAGGGCGTGCGCGAAGTGATCGGGCGTCGCTTGTCGCGCTTGTCGGATCCCTGCAACACCGCATTGCACAGCGCCGCCGTGTTGGGCCGCGAGTTCGATTTCACGGTGTTGGGTGCGATGACCGAGATGGGCGGCGACGACCTCCTCACCGCCGTCGAAGAGGCTCTTGATGCCTCGGTCATCCGTGAGTTCCGCGACCGGCCGGGTGTCGCCACGTACCAATTCACCCACGCACTCGTGCAGCAGACACTGCTCGACGAGCTGTCGCTGCCTCGGCGGCAGCGGCTGCACTTCCGAGCCGCTGAGGCCCTTGAGGCAACATCGGGCCGGGCCACTCAACGGCAAGCTGCAGTGCTTGCGGGCCACTACCGTGCTGCCGGCGCCGGCGGCGACCTCGACAAGGCAGTCCGATACACCATCGAGGCCGAGGAAGCGGCCGAAGCCACGTACGCGTGGGAAGAGGCTGCAGACCTTTTCCGTGCCGCCACCGCTCTCATGGACGAGCAGGGCCGACCTGAGGTCGACGTGTGTGGCTATCTCATCGACGTCACCTTGCGTCTGGGGTTGGCTGCGGTGGTACCCGTTGCCGAGGGACTCGCGATCATTACTCGTTGTCGAGCTGCGTTCAGGGGACTGCCCGAACATCGCGCTCTGTACGAGCTGGCCACCGTCAACGAGGCAGGCGTCGTCAGCAACGGCTACACGCCCGAGTTCATCGACATCCCCCGTGCCGAAGGGCTGCTCGACGATGTGCACCCCACTGATCCCATGGCGATCTTCTGGGCCACCATGATCCAACTCAACGTCGAATGCATGGTCCCGCGCCCGGCGAGTCTTCGTGAGCTCGCCGACAGCGTGCCCCGCGACCAACCACTGGGCGCGTGGGCGGCCGTCTACAGCGCCATCGCTGTCTGGTTCACTGGCGCAAACACGGAATTCGACGCATCGCTGCGAGAGGCATGGGAGCTGTCCTGCCGCTCGCGCGAACAACTCGATGGGTTCGCTGCGCATGTGGCGGCGATGGTCGACCTCCTGGACCTACTTGCGTTCCGGCGATCGCCGCGCCTCGCGAAACGCAGTTTTGCCGAGGAGGAGCTTGCGATCCGACGCCAGAGTGTGCCCCGTGCCCTCGACATCCAGATCGGACTGGCAGCGGTAGCTCGTGAGCGCGGCGACATCCTCGCGCCATCGGCGGTTCCCGCCCTCGCCGACCTTCCCGCAGGCCTCACCGATCAAGGACGAGGTTTCTGGTGGATGATCGCAACCCGCGAGGGGCGGTGGACCGACGCGCTCGCCGCCCATGAGGAAACGCTCCGTCTGTTCGGTACCGGCGGCAGCCACAACAACGCTGCCTTGGGTGCGGTGCTTGCCGCTGACGTACAGATCGTGCGGGGCGACCTTGCAAGTGCGCGCTTCTTGCTCGAGTACCCCCTGAGGCCCGCAACCGTGTTGCACGACATCGTCGCCCGCACTCGACTGGCGCTCGTCGATGCGCTTGCTGAACGTGCCGAGGAAGCGCTCGCCGGCATCGAGTGGTGCCGGTCGAGCATGGGCGACGAGGAGTGGGGCAGCATGCCCGGACTGCTCGATCTCGCCGAAGCACTCGCCCGGCTGCAGATGGGCGATCACCCGACAGCGGTGGGCTGTTTCGAGTCGGCTCTGGCCATTGCCCGGCGCGAGCTGCACCCGTGGGACGAGGCGGACGCCGAGTTGCGATGGGGTCAGAGCTTGGCCCGGTACCGCGACGCCGGCGAGGCGCTCACCCACTTCGACGCGGCTCTCGCCATCTACCAGCGAATACAGGCCGGCCAGCCGTGGCTCGAGCGTGTAGTCGCTGCCCGGCTCGAGGCTCTGGGGCACAGCGCCGACGCTGATGCCGGTTCGTCGGTGCTACTGCTCAGCCGGACAGTGCGTGCGGAAGGCCGGGCGCTCAGCACTGGGGGTGCCGCCGATGTGACGCTGGTGTTCTCCGACATCGAGGGCTCTACGGCGCTGAACCAACGGCTCGGTGACGAAGCCTGGGTCAA
>JAYTXO010000205.1:0-4308 GCA_043742905.1 Microbacteriaceae bacterium
TGGAAGGGCCCCGGGTTGGCGCCCGAGGCCCAAGGGTCGGCTGGTCGCGAACGTCCTATCCGGCGTCGCCCTGGGAGCCGCCCTCCGGCACGGCCGCAGCGCGCCCGCGCTTGCCGCGGGTCCGGATCGGCTCGGCCGCACCGACGGGCTCTGGCTCGGCCGGCGCCACCGCGGTGGACACCTCGCCCTCGGCGGCGGCCTTGCGCGCCAGGGCCGCCTTCCGCAGCGCGTTCGTGTACTGGTTCCAGTGGGGCTTGCACATCCGCCCGAGGCCGTCCTTCTGGCTGGGCTGGGCCGGGAAGTCCGTGGCCGGCGCCTCGTGCGCCTCGATCCCGAACTTCGTCGACCCGATGCACTTCCGCATGTTCGTCATCTCGCTCGTCCTTCCGCTCGCCGACGCGCATCTGGCGTTCGGCAGTCCATCCATCACTCGGCTCGCCCGACGATGCAAGGCGGGCTCGGGCGATGACGGACAGCACCGCCCTCGCCATCTTGCGCCTCGACCTCCTCGGCAGAACCGAGCTTCACCACTCGAATCGCGCCCGGCAGCCAGTCCACGCGAGCGCGGACCCACGTCCGCTCCTCGTCGTACCGGACAGGGACGTCCCCGGCCGGCGGACGCAGGACCTCGACAGGCCTTCCGACCTCACGGAGCAGCCAGGCCGTCCCGACGGTGGGATGACCGGCGAAGGCCGCCTCCTGCGTCGGCAAGAAGATGCGGATGGCGCCGCGGGCCGCGTCATCGACAAAGACCGTCTCGGCGAACCCGAGCTCGACGGTCACGGCCTGCCGGCGCTCGGCCTGGATTGCGGGACCATCGAGGAAGACCCCGAGCGGATTGCCTCCTGTGCCGTCAGGACCCACGAAGACACGAAGGACATGGAGCGTCGTCACGGAACCTCCAGGCAGCGGGCTTGGGGACGTCGTCGATCGGGCGGTCCGGCCAGGATTGTCACCAGATGGACAGCTTGACGCCCGCGGGGGCGGGGCACCAAACTGTAGTCGAAGATCGTCCACCAAGACGGTCTCGCTGTGGCCGAAGACCACGGCAATGGGCCTCAAACGGCCGGAGGTCAGACCCTGATGACCGAGCTGGATGAGTTTCTCGCGACCGTGATCCCGCGCCAAGTTGAGGCCGAGAAGGCCATCCACCGGGGCGACCTGACTCTCCGGATGGAGATGTGGTCCCGGCGGGACCCCGTGACCCTGTTCGGGGCCTGGGGCCCGTGCAACAGCGGCTGGGATGAGGTCAGCCGAACCTTCCACTGGGTCGCGTCACGGTTCTCGGGCAACCGAGCCTACGCGCTTGACCTCGTGGCGGCAGATGCTAGGGGGGATCTCGCCTACACCGTCGGCTACGAACGCTCGGAATCGTCGGTCGATGGGGGCCCGTTCACGCCGAACGTCCTACGGGTGACCCACGTCTATCGACGCGAGAACGGCGAGTGGAAGATCGTCCACCGGCACGGGGACCATCTGCCCATCGACCAGAGCCCGGCCCCTCTGGACCGCAACGGGTGAGCACCGACCGTGACCCTCGGTCGGTGTTTGAGGCATACCTGAGGGCCGTGAACGGCCGCGACGTGGCGGCCCTCGAGGGTCTGTTCGATGACGACTTCGAGGACGTCTACCCGCAGTCAGGTGAGCTGACCCGAGGCCTGGCGAACTTCCGCTCGATCATCGAGCAGTACCCTGGGGGCGGCTATGCCGGACAGGGCACGGACCGCCTCGTCGGCACGGAGGACCGTTGGGCCCTCACACCTTCGTTCACGGTCGTCCGCATCGAGGGCACTGGGGATACCTTCACCGGCGTGACCCGAAGTCGATATCCGGACGGGACCGACTGGTACATCGTGACGATCGCCCAGATGCGCAACGGCAAGCTCTGGCGCGCCCAGACCTACTTCGCCCAAACCTTCGAGGCGCCTGCCTGGCGGGCCGCCTGGGTCGAGTCGGCCCGAACCTGAGTCACCTCGATCCCTGCTTGCGGCAGGCGCGGACACGGGCGTCCGGGAGACTGTCGTGATAAACGCGATCCATTAATGGATATGTCAATTGGTGCCCGACATGGCACGGGGACGTCACTCCAGCCTCGAATGGCGTTCGTCAATAACCCCAGAGCAGGAGTCCGCGCGGGTTATAACGAAGGTGATGCAGGCCTCGCCTAGATCGGTGAGGCTCTACCCACTCCCATCTTCACACCGCGCAACGTCGCGACGCCAACTGCGACCCAGCCAAGACCAAGCGGAAGCCACAGAAGGACACGTTCGTCCTGGTCGTTCGTCATCGGGGAAATAACCGCAGTCACGAGCATCAGTATCGCGACGCCGACTGGCACGAGGCCCCGTCGAAGGAGTGCGACGCCTAACACGCCCGAGCCGATGAAGACCAGGAACTTACCGATGTAGTCGGTAACCCATACGTCGCGATCTGTTCCCGTGGTGATCACGAAGGCGACGTTGACCGAGAACACCGCCGCGCCCAGCCAGACCAAGATAACAGCAGCCCGAGCGAGGCGACCGCGCGCGAGGCTTGCGGCGAGTGCGGTGGTTGCCATCGCCATCAAGATGAAGGAGACGAGCTCGGTCGGGTACAAGTCAACCGTCGGCCGAAACGCCGCAGGGACTCCGGAAGGCCGCAGCGCCGTGGCGACGACCGCCGCCGCCCAGATTAGCCCGCCGATCATCGCTGCGATCGATGCGAGACGTGACATGAACTCCATTGTACGGCAGCGGGGACAGGATGTGGTCATCGGTCGGCGTGATGTCACGCGATTGCTCCCGAGATTGGCCCCGTAGGTGTAGCACCGCAGGCGAATAGACCGCGGCGTCGACCTCGCTCACGATCGTCGCGATGTCGACGGGCTGCAATCGAGCGTCACCAGCGTCACGCGCGTCACGACTCACACCCTCCTAGGAGGGCGAGCTGATCCATGAAGCTCTGCACGGTCTGCGGCCTCGTCACGAGCCGGCCCGGAAGTCGGTGCCTCGTTCACGCTCGACAGTCCAACCGCAGCCGACACAACGCCTTCTACAACACCCGGGCGTGGCAGCGCCTCAGCGCGCGGGTGATCGCCCGGCATCGCGGCGAGCACGGCAACTGGTGCCCTGGCTACCGACGTGCTGCCCACCACGCGAGCGACCTCACCGTCGATCACGTCGTCCCGCTCGCCGCTGGCGGTGCGCCGTTCGAAGTCGGCAACACCGCGGTGCTATGCCGCTCGTGCAACTCGAGCAAGGGTGCGTCGACCGACCGGGGGTCCCCACACGTGGATCCTGCGCTCCCGGACGACCGCGCCTCCCATATGTGCGCACGCGGCCGAGTTTCGCCGTTTTTCCCGGTCGGCCGATGCTATCCGCTGCGACCTCGGATGTACTCGGCGGCCACCTCGGGTTGGAAGTAGAGCCCATGCCCCACGCGCTCGATGACGTCCGGCGCATCACCCCGCAACGCGGCCAGGCGAGTCGCGATGTCCTGGAACAGCGCCGGGGATCCGGTCCCGTGCGCGAAGCGAACCTCGACGGGGAGCGATGCCAGCGAGGTCTCGTCGATGCGCTCGGCGGTCAGGATCGGGATGTCGTCGCGCACCATGGACTCGCCATTGGCGGCCTCGCGCCGTGCGTACCAGTCCTTGCCGGCAGGAGGTGTGAGGAACCCGTCCGGGGACACTTGGACCGCCGGCCCCACGCCGCGTACAAAGGCCTCATACGCCCCGGCCCAGTCTCGGGGATGCCCCTCGAGATGCGTCCTCACCGAGTCGATCCCGATCCGACGCAGCTCCTCGCCACCCTGCACGCAGCGCAGGTAACCCGGCTCGTAGACGAGGGCGCGCCGGACGAGCGCCGGGTGTCGGAGCGCCAGCTGCAACGCGACGATGCCGCCCGAGCTTCCCCCGAAGACGACCACGTCCCGAAGGCCGAGGCTGCTCAGCAACGCGGCAGCATCATCAGCGTGCTGCGCCGACCCGCCTCCGGGCCAGCCCTCCCGACCGCTCCGCAGCGTACCGCGTCGGTCGTAGGTCACGACCGTATGCCCAGCGAGGCGCTCGGCGACTGGCCGCCAGCCCTCCGCGTCCTCGGCGCCACCCGGGATCAGCAGCATCGCCGGCCCGGCGCCGCGGAGCTCGACGTACAGGGTTGTCCCGTTGACCGCCTGGCGAGCGATCTGCGGTGCGGGCGCCATGGGGTCCGCGTCGGGGTTGGATCGCAAATCGGGCTCCATCACACGGCCGAGTCTACCGATGAGCCATCCACCGGAGCCAGCGCGTGGGCGCCACAGGGCGCCGGAGTGGCCCGATGACCGTGAGCG
>JAYTXO010000206.1:0-5787 GCA_043742905.1 Microbacteriaceae bacterium
TCGACCTTCTTCGCCTTGGGCTTGAGGATCGGCTTCTTCTTCTCGTCCGGGACGAACAGCTCGGGCTGGGCCTTGCTGCGGATGGTGCTCTTGGCACCCTTCTCGCCCTTGAAGGTGCCCCAGTCGCCACTGAGCTTCAGCAGCACGGCGACCTGCTCGGTCGGCTGTGCGCCGACGCCGAGCCAGTACTGGGCGCGAGCGGAGTCGATCTCGATGAACGAGGGCTCCTCCGTCGGGTGGTACTTACCGATCTCCTCGATGACACGACCGTCGCGCTTGGTGCGCGAGTCGGCGACGACTATGCGGTAGTACGGGGCACGGATCTTGCCGAGCCGCTTGAGACGGATCTTTACAGCCACGAAATATCTCCTGGATCTCGCACGCGCGCTCGTGATATGAAGCGCGACCTGCATGGTGTGTGAATGTTCGAACTGCAACCGTGTGCGTGGGGCACACGCGGCAGAAAGCTCTAAAGGGGGCGTTCCGCGTCTGATAGAGGGTCGGACGCTGGAGACCCAACGCACTATTCTGGCAGATTTTTGGCGGGGACGGTAACGGTGCCAGCAGCAGTGCCGTGAACAGGCGCAAGAATCGATGAGTCAGCCCCCGACCGCACGGTGCTGCGACGCCGACTCACGGCGACACCGGCCAGGCACACCGTGCCGCCGACGATCGCCAGGGGCGCCGGGATCTCGCCGAAAAAGACCAGCCCGAGTACGACCGCGAGCGGCGGCACGGTGTAGGTCGAGATGCTCAGTCGCCCGGCGGGCGTGCGTTGCAGCGCATAGGCCCACGTTGAGAAACCAAGGGCGGTCGGGACGAGCCCGAGGTAAACGATTCCGAGGATCGCCGAGACGGGCGCCGACGCAAGGGATAAGGCCAGCTGCCCCAGGAAGGGAAGGCAGGCGAGCATGCCGATCGCGCATCCGAGAAAGGTGACTTGCCCAGCGGGAAGCCGGCGGATCGCCGGTTTCTGGACCAGAACCCCGGTGGCATAGGTTACAGCGGCGACCAGCGACCAAATGACTCCGACCGGATCGATTCCGCGAGTGCTCGTCAGCGAGGTGGCGAGCCCGATCAGAACGACCCCAACGAAAGCGACGCCCGCGCCGATCGCCAACCACTTCGGGACGCCCTCGCCGAGGAAGGCGCCTGCGCCGAGTGCGATCAGGATTGGGCCGATGTTGACGATCATGGCGGTCGTTCCGGCATCCAGGCTGTGCTCGGCCAGGTTGAGCGCCACGTTATACGCCCCGAACCAGGCGACGCCGTAGACGATGATTTGGACCCACTCGCGTCGGGTCGGGGCGAGCCAGCGGTGCTGCACGAGCGCGATCGCGCCGAGCGCCAGCGTGCCAACTCCGAGGCGGCCAAGCGCAAGCGCCCCGCCGGGCACATGCGGCGCAACCCCTCGAATCACCACAAACGCGCTTGCCCAGGCAAACAACGTGAAGAGGATCGCGCCCAGAAGAATCGCTCGCGAGCGCGCAGTCGGCTGGGCAGCGGCCGGAGCAGGGGCCGGGGCATCAGCCGCAGAGGTGGAACTCACTCTTCGACGTTAGGGCCCACCCCCGACGAACGAGAGCGCATTCCAGACATCAGACCTGCGAGTCCCGCCACTTCAGCAGCTCGACGACGTAGCTGAGCTCGTAGTCGGGGCCGGTGACTGAGGTCTCGAACAGCGAGACGCCGAGCGCACGCTGCTCCTCGAGCTTGGCGTGATCGACCGCCGGATTGTCGCGCTCGCCCACATGAACGGAGAGCTCGATCTCCTGCGGGTCGCGCCCGACCTCCTCGCACCAGCCGTCGAGCACCGACAGCTTGTGGGTCAGGGTCGCCGCGTCCGAGAAACTGTGCCAGATGTCGGCATGCTCCGCGACGATCTTGAGCGTCTTGCGCTCTCCACCGCCACCGATCAGGATCGGGATCTTGCGAGTCGGCGCCGGGTTCACTTTCTCCCAGCGGGCCCGGATGCGCGGCAAGTCCACCGCGAGCGCGTCGAGTCGAGTGCCGACCGTTCCGAAGTCGTAGCCGTACTCCATATGGTCCCGCTCGAACCAGCCGGATCCAGTGCCGAAGATGAACCTGCCAGATCCGCCCGAATGCGCGCTGATGTGGTCGATGGTGCGTGCCATATCGGCCTGCAGGTCGGAGTTGCGGTAGCTGTTGCAGTTGACCAGCGGCCCGAACTCGATCCGCGAGGTCTGCTCGGCCATGGCGGCGAGCATCGTCCAAGACTCGTAGTGCAGGCCGTCGGGGTCGCCCGAAAGCGGGTAGAAGTGATCCCAGTTGAAGACGATGTCAACGCCGAGATCTTCGAGCCGCTGCACGGTCTCCCGAATCTTCGGGTAGAGCGCGTGCTGCGGAGCCACCTGGACTCCCACGCGGATGGGACGATCGCTGCGAGAGGCCATTCCGTCAGCCTAGGACGGTGCGCTGGAGCTCAGCGACCGAGGTAGTTCTGCAGCGCCGCGAGCTCGTCATCGCTCGGTCCGCCGGGTTTGGCTTTGCCTCCGAGGCCGAATCCCGAACCGGATGCCGCGGCCGACCCCGCCTTCTGGCCCCCTTGCGACAGCGCCGCGTTTTCGGCCGCGCGCTTCGCCGGGTTCCCGGAACGAGAACCCTTCTTCTGCGTGATCTGCTTCTTCTTGCCGCCGTAACTCGCGCCGGGAATCGGGCCCATGCCTGGCACTTGCGGCACGCCGCCCTTGGCGACGGTCTTCATCATCTTGGATGCCTGCTCGAAGCGTGCGACCAACTGGTTGACGTCGGTGACCGTGGTCCCCGAGCCGCGCGCGATGCGGACCCGGCGCGATCCGTTCAGCACCTTGGGGACCGTGCGCTCTTGCAGCGTCATCGACTGGATGATCGCTTCGGTGCGGGTGATCTCGCGCTCATCGAAGTTGTCGAGCTGCTCGCGCATGCCCCGTGCGCCAGGAAGCATGCCGAGCATGCCCTTGATAGAGCCCATGTTCTTGAGCTGCTGCATCTGCTTGAGGAAGTCGTCGAGCGTGAAGCTGTCGGTCGCGAACTTCTCAGCGATCTTGGCGGCCTCGTCTTCATCGAAGGCCTGTTGAGCCTGCTCGATGAGAGTGAGGATGTCGCCGAGGTCCAGGATGCGACTGGCCATGCGATCAGGATAGAACGGCTCGAAGTCGTCGAGGGTCTCGCCGGTCGAGGCGAACATGATTGGCCGACCGGTGACCGATGCGACTGAGAGCGCCGCACCACCGCGCGCGTCGCCGTCGAGCTTGGTGAGCACGACACCGGTGAAGTCGACGCCGTCCTGGAAGGCGCGGGCCGTGGTGACGGCATCCTGACCGATCATCGCGTCGATGACGAAAAGCACCTCGTCGGGATCGATGGCTTTGCGGATGTCGGATGCCTGCTTCATGAGTTCAGCGTCGATGCCCAGACGGCCAGCCGTGTCGACGATGACCGTGTCGTACTGCTTGCGCTCGGCCTCCTTGACGCCGTCCTTAGCGACCTTGACCGGATTCCCGACACCGTTGCCGGGTTCCGGCGCGAACACCGGGACGCCAGCCTGGCCGCCGACGACCTGGAGCTGCTGCACCGCCTGGGGGCGCTGA
This sequence comes from Microbacteriaceae bacterium, assembly GCA_043742905.1. Classification (GTDB taxonomy): domain Bacteria; phylum Actinomycetota; class Actinomycetes; order Actinomycetales; family Microbacteriaceae; genus Lysinimonas. The sequence continues at coordinate 3,591 of JAYTXO010000206.1, forward strand.
AGGTCGGCCGCGACGAGTAGCGGGGTGTGGCCCTCCTTGACCAGCCACTTGGCGAGCTTGCCAGCCAGGGTCGTTTTTCCGGCTCCCTGCAGGCCTGCAAGCATGATCACGGTAGGCGGCTTCTTCGCGAACTCGAGCCGGCGTTGCTGGCCACCGAGGATCTCGACGAGCTCCTCATTCACGATCTGCACGACCTGCTGTGCCGGGTTGAGGGCTTTGTTGACCTCGTCGCCTAGGGCACGTTCGCGCACCTTGCCGGTGAACTCCTTAACGACCTCGAGCGCGACATCCGCTTCCAGCAGAGCGCGACGGATCTCGCGCACGGTGCCGTCGATGTCCGCCGGGGTGAGCTTGCCCTTGCCGCGAAGGTTGCGGAAGGTCGCGGTCAGGCGATCCGAGAGTGTTCCGAAGGTGGCCATGGTGCTGAATAGCTTAACCGGGCGAGGCGGTAGCTACAGGAACAGCAGCGCCGCGATCACCAGCACGACGAACGACGGCAGCATCGACAGCACGAGCGCGACGAGCGAGAGACCGCGGAACGTCCGCCGGACGATCCCGACGAGCGCGAAGGTGATGCCCACCATCACGATGCCGAGGCCGACGAAGAACAGGGCGATGTAGATCGAGGAGTGCGCGACCTTCGGGTCGAGTTCCGCCGTAACTCCGCTCAGGAAGCTGTAGCCGATGAGAAATCCGCCGACCAGCGCCAGCAAGATCGACAGGATTGACAGGAGCGGCGAGCGCTTGTTCTTCTCGGGCGTCTCGAGCGAGGCATCCACCGGAATCGGCACGGCGGGATCAGCGGAGGACATAGCCACAGCCTAGCCAGGGCTGGATAGGGTCGGACCATGGCACTGCTGCTCCCTTTCGACGGTCATCTGCCCGAGATTCACCCGACGGCGTGGGTCGCGCCGAACGCGACACTCATCGGGCAGGTGCGCATTGAGGCCAACGCGAGCGTCTGGTACGGCTGCGTCCTGCGCGGTGACATGGACGCGATCGTGGTCGGCAATGGCAGCAATCTGCAGGACAACTCCACCGTGCACACCGACCGCGGCGTGCCGACACTGATCGGCGCGGGCGTTGGGATCGGGCACGGGGCCATCATTCACGGGACCACCATCGAAGACGGTTGCCTCATCGGCATGGGAGCGACGCTGCTGAACCGCTCCCTCATCCGCGCCGGGGCCCTCGTCGCGGCGGGCGCGCTGGTGCTCGAAGGCCAGGAGATTCCGAGTGGGATGCTGGCGGCGGGCGTTCCCGCGAAGGTTCGCGGTGAGCTCGACGAGGCCGGTCGCGAGCGGGTGCGGGTGAACGCGATCCAGTATCAGGAGCTCGCCAGACAGCACGCTGCCCTCAAGAACGGGTGATGGCTCTCCTCAGTGACGGAGTGAGGCGATCCTCGTCGAACGGGTCAGTTGACAAGCTGGGCTGCGAAGACACGCGCCGTGAAGCCGGTGAGATCGCCGATTCCTTCGCCCTGGCCCACGAGCTTGATCGGGATGCCGGTCTTCTCTTGCACCGCGAGCACAAAGCCACCCTTAGCCGAACCGTCGAGCTTCGTGAGCACCAAACCGGTCACCCCGGCGTGCTCGATGAAGGCTTGCGCCTGTGCGAGACCGTTTTGCCCGGTCGTCGCGTCGAGCACGAGCAGCACCTCGGCGATCGGCGCGAGCTTCTCGACGACGCGGCGCACCTTGCCGAGCTCGTCCATCAAGCCAGTCTTGGTCTGCAAACGCCCGGCCGTGTCGATAAGGACGATCTCGATACCCTCCTCCTGCGCCTTCTGCACGGTCTGGAAGGCAACGGATGCCGGATCCTGCCCTGAATGCTGCGGCCGAACTACCTGCGCCCCCGCGCGTTCAGCCCAGGTAGCCACCTGCTCGACCGCCGCCGCGCGGAAGGTGTCGGCCGCGCCCACGACGACGGACCGCCCGTAGTTCGTCAGGAACTTAGCGAACTTTCCGATCGTCGTCGTCTTGCCGACGCCGTTGACCCCGACGACGAGCACTACGGCGGGCCGGTTGCTGAGGGTGAGAGTCGAGTCGAGGCGTTCGAGACGCTCCTCGATGACTTCGCGGAGCATCCGCTGCAGGTCGGCCGGATCGGTGGTCTTGAACTTCGCGACGTTCTCGCGCAACTGATCGACAATGGCATCCGTGACATCGGGCCCGAAGTCGGCGCCGAGCAAGGCATC
>JAYTXO010000207.1:0-7756 GCA_043742905.1 Microbacteriaceae bacterium
CGAAGGGCTTCAGATTGACAACTCCACAGCGCGCGACAACGGCCCACCAGTCTTATCTGGTGTCCATGGGGATGATCGGTTTCGACATCGCCTGCGAAACTGCGAGAAGCGGGCCGAGGATGCAGGGTTATCTCGTAAACGATCCCCGCAAACAATAGGTGCCAATCTAAAGCGCACCGACGTTGCTCTTGCTGCGTAAGCAGTAGAGCTCAGAACGTCCGTCAGACCGGGTTTGTCTTCGCCCCGGACCCTGGCGTCATCTAGAGGGCTTGCTGTGTGACTGAGTCTCAGGGTCACGCGGGACTTGAACTGAGGCTGGGCTCGTCGACCTAGATGCTCGTGGCAAAGGTCGGAGCCGAGTAGAACGTTTTCACGAGCTGCGCCCGGAGAAGGCGCAGGCTCACAGCGATGGACGGGGGTTCAATTCCCCCCATCTCCACCATCGGGCGCTGTCGCGCGTTGTGGATCGTCGCAGACGTCCGAAGGAGTCCCGTGCCGTCTATCACGTGGGGCGACTTCGGTCTGCACCTGACGATTCGGTTCTCGGATGACGCCCCCGCCATCGTCGACGCGCTCGTGCCCGGTGCCGAGGTCCGCCGACGCCAGCCGTTGGTCGAGCTGATGATCCTCGGCGACGGTCGCTCGCTGTCCAACATCCGGATGACGCACACCGGCGTCGGCGGACGGCTCCGCGTGATCGACAGCACGGTGGTGAGCGAGGCCGGAGTCTCCACCTTGCGCGTCATGCAACGTGACCGGCAAACCGGCCTCATCGTGACTTCGGTGTTCGCGCAGCATGCCGGGATTGCGGCCTTCCAGACCTGGACCGAGGTTCTGAACGAGGGAGAGCAGCCCCTCATCCTGCAGTCGGTCAGTTCCTTCGCTGCGGGCGCGTTGCTGGGCGCCGACGAGCACATTGCCGATGTCGAACTCTGGCGCGGCCGATCGGACTGGTGCGCAGAGGGGCGATGGAGCAGCATTCGCGTCACCGGACCCGAAGGTCTGGCGTCGATCAACACCGAGTTCCATCACCACGACGACCGCGGCACCCTCTCGACGGTCAGCATCTCGACCTGGTCCTCGGGAACCTGGCTGCCGACGGCCGTGCTCGCCAACACGGCGACAGGCCGAAGCCTGACGTTCCAACTCGAGCACAACGGCGCATGGCGCTGGGAACTTGACGCCCTCCGGGACGGACCGAACGCGCTCGCCTTCGTGCTCAGTGGTCCGACTGATCTCGACCATCAGTGGTCTCACCGAGTGCATCCGGGAGGGCGGCTCACCAGCATCCCGGTGTCGATTGCCGTCTCCGGCACCGGATATCAGGGTGCCTTGGCCGTCCTCACCGAGCAGCGTCGTGCGCTCACCCGCGATAACCCGGCCGACGCCGAGACGCCGGTCATCTTCAACGACTACATGAACACCCTGATGGGCGACCCGACCACCGAGAAGTTGCTGCCGCTGATCGATGCGGCTGCACGGGTCGGAGCTGAGTATTTTTGCATCGACGCCGGGTGGTACGACGACGGCGGTGCCTGGTGGGGAAGCGTGGGGGAGTGGCAGCCTTCGACGCTACGATTCCCGGATGGCGGCCTCGTGCGCGTACTCGACCACATCCGCGACCGCGGCATGCGGCCGGGCCTCTGGCTGGAGCCCGAGGTCATCGGCGTTCGCAGTCCGATGGCGCAGCGTCTGCCCGACGACGCCTTCCTCCAGCGCTTTGGCCAACGGGTCGTCGAGCACGAGCGCTTTCTGCTCGACCTGCGGCATCCCGCCGCCATCGCCCACCTCGACGAGGTCGTCGATCGTCTCGTCGGAGAGTACGGCGCGCGTTTTTTCAAGCTGGACTACAACGTCACCCCAGGTGCCGGCACCGATCGTGACGCCCTCAGCGCTGGCGACGGCCTTCTCGCTCACAATCGGGCGCACCTGGCCTGGCTGGATCGCCTCGTCGCGCGCCATCCTGAGGTGATCTTCGAGAACTGCGCTTCTGGTGCCATGCGCATGGACTACGCGATGATGGCGCGGCTCGACCTGCAATCTACTTCCGATCAGCAGGACTTTCGACTGTCTGCCGCGATCTCCGCCTCCGCGCCCGCCTCACTAATCCCCGAGCAGGCGGCCAACTGGGCGTACCCGCAGCCCGGGATGAGTCCCGAGGAGATCGCGTTCTGCATGGTCAACGGCTTGGCGGGTCGCCTGTATCTTTCCGGACGCCTGGACGGCATGTCCGAACCCGAGTTTTCTCTGGTCGCGAGCGGTGTTGCGGTGTTCCGCGAGATCCGCGGCGAGCTGGCGCGCAGCGTCCCGTTTTGGCCGCTCGGCCTACCCGGCTGGCGCGACGAAGTTCTTGCCGTCGGCTTCACGAGTCCGGATGCCCGCTACTTGGCCGTCTGGAACCGCGGTCCCGCAGCCACGATCGAGGTGCCTCTGCCGCGCGATCTCGGCGCAGCGCTCGCGATCTTGACGGTGTATCCGCGCGAGCTGCCCGGATGGGTATCGCGCTGGGATGCCGACCGCGGGATGCTCGGCTTGGAAGCTGCGAACGGGCCATCTGCGCGACTGTTCCGGCTCGGCTGAGCTCGCGCTCGCGCGATCGCCAGCATTCCGCCGGCTACGCCAACGCGACGGCAAACCCGCCGTGAGATACGACAAACCCGCTGTGAGCTACGACAAGAGGACGCCGCCGCCGCCATGGACGTCGTGCTGGCAGCCTGAGCCGCGCTGCTTTTCAGCTTAAGACGTCTTTGGTGGCGAAGCGCCCGTAGGCCAGAGCGCCGAATACGACGATGTAGCCGAGCTGCAACAGCGCGTTCTGTGCGTAGGCGTCCCAGGAGATCGGATTGCGCAGCAGGTCCGCGAAGCCAAACCAGTTGTGCGTGAACAGCCAGGGGTGGATCGCGGAGAGCTGCGGAAGGGCATCTACGATCTGTGAGGCGGCCGCCAGCACGATCGTCGCCGCCATCGCACCCACCGGAACCGTGGTCAGCGTCGAGATGAACAGTCCGATGGCCGTGAGTCCGAGCAGCGACAGGCTGACGTAGCCAACCATTAGCAGGCAGCGCAGGGCGAAGTCGCCTGCCCCAATCGTGTCGCCGGACAGCAGCGTGACCGGTCGGATCGGGAAGAGCAGCACCCCGATCACCACTCCCGCAACCACGATAGCGAGCGTCGCCGCGATCGCGAATATGCCCGCCGCGACGAACTTGACCAGCAGCAACCGGACGCGCCCAGCGGGTGCAATGAGCAAGTAGCGCAAAGTGCCCAGGTTTGCTTCGCCCGCGATCGTGTCCCCGCTGACGACGCCGACGGTGAGCGGCAGAAAAATCGGAATGGACACGGTCAGCGCCGTGAACGCGACGAACAGGCCGTTCTGGGTGATATCGCCGATGAAGGCGGGACCGCGCCCCGAGTCCGCGGCCGAGGTCACCCGCACCGCCACCGCAATGAGGATTGGGACGAGCGCGAGGGCGCCCAGCATCGCAACCGTGCGGCGCCGGCGGAACAGGGTGAGCAACTCGGAACGAAGGAAAGCGAGCGGTCGGCCCCGCTCGGACTCCGGTTGCTGGGCTAGGCCCATCTCAGCCCGCGACATCGAAACCATCTCCGGTCAACGCAACGAAGCGATCTTCGAGGGTCTCGCCGGCGACGGCGATACCTCGCACGCGCACTTTTGCTGCGACAAGTGCTGCGGTGACAGTTTCGGCCAGGACGCCGTCCAGGAGGGTCGCAGAGACCATGTCGCCGCCGCTCGACGCGCCGGGCTCGTCGACCTCAAGGTTCAGCCCGGTCAGCACGCGGGCGGCGGACGCGACATCCGGTGTCTGCACGGTGATACGAGGGGCTCCCCGCCGTAACTCGTCCAGAGTGCCCTGTGCGACCAGCTTGCCGGCGCTCATGACCGCAACGTGCGAGCAGAGCTGCTCGATCTCGCTGAGCAGGTGGCTAGACACGAATACGGTCGTCCCGTCGTCGGCGAGCGAACGGATCAGGTTGCGCACCTCGCGGGTTCCCTGCGGATCGAGACCGTTGCTGGGTTCGTCGAGGATCAGCAACTCGCGAGGACGCAGCAGGGCGTTCGCGATACCCAGCCGCTGCTTCATCCCCAGCGAGTACGCGTGCGCCTTCTTATCGGCCGCATGGCCGAGTCCGACACGGTCGAGGGCGGCATCCACGCGCGTGCGGCGGGTGCGGGACGCGGCGTGGCGATCGGCGCTGTCCAGGCGGAGCAGATTGGCGCGACCGGAGAGGAACGGATAGATGGCCGGCCCCTCGACGAGCGCGCCGACGCGGGGGAGCACGGAACGCAGTGCAGTCGGCATCGCCTCCCCGAGCATCCGGATCTCGCCGCTGCTCGCCGAGGCGAGCCCCAGCAGCAGGCGAATGGTGGTCGTCTTGCCTGAGCCATTCGGGCCGAGGAAGCCGAACACCGAGGCACGCGGAACGCTCAGATCGAGCGTGTCAACGGCGCGCTGACGGCCGAAGGTCTTGGAAAGTCCGAAGGTCTCGATCGCCGCTTCGGCATTGCTCACTGCGCGGCGGCCTCGAGGCTCGCGATCGGTACGGCGCCCACCAGAATGCGGCCGTCATCCAGCAGCAAGACCGACAGTAGCGAGGTCTGCAGCGCTCGACCACCGGCGACCGTCGTCGTCAACTCATCGAGCAGCTTGCTCCGGTGCACAGAGCCGGGCATCTTGCTGCCCGACGTCTTGGCCGGAAGTTCGACGATCGAGTCCCAGCCGGTGCCCTTGATCGTTGGCTTCGCGGGCCTGACCGGCTTCACCGGAGTGGCAGGTGTTGTGGCATCGGGGTTCTGGCCCACGTGGCCCGGCCGCACCCAAGCCTTCGGCGTCGAGACCGTCGCGTCGGTCGGGGGAGTGAAGTCGAACAGCGATGCCGCTGGCGTCGAGAAGTCGATCGTGCTGAAGCCGAGCGAGAAGGCGTCGGCTTTTTGGCCGCGCGCGTCAACGACCACCTTCAGGGGGAGCCCCGTCGCAGCATCGACCGAGAGCACAACATGCGAGACCAGCGTGGCGTCCGACTTGGGGGTCAGCTCAATCTGGTAAACCGGCCGGCTGGCCACTCGCGCGGTGGTGATGACCTCGACCGTGGTAGTCGGTTCGATCGAGGCGATCGCCTTCTCGGCGAGCTGAGCTGGGGTGAGGACTGCCGTTGACGGGGTGGCAGGTGGTGTGGCGGCCGAACCGTTGTGGCTCGGCAGCGTGAACTTTGTCGTCGCCCTCGTCTTCGAGTTGTAGGTCCAGACCGTCGAGCCGTTGCGGATCACGTCACGCTCGGCGAGACGGTCAAGCACCTGAAGGCGCTCCTTACTCGCTCCGCCGACATAGACGCGAGCGTTGTGGTCTGCGGTCAAGAGGTCGAGGATCGTGGACGTCATGTCCGACCCGGAGTTCGCCGAACCGGCGCCGATGCTCGGCAGTTGGGGCAGTCCGAGGTTGGAACTCTGCGCGATCGTGCCGGAGTATGCGGCATCCTTCGCCCCGACGATCATGGCCAGCACCTGCTGGGCCGTCTTCTGCTGAAGAACCGGCGCGGCGTTCGCGGCCGTAGGAATGGCGATCGCACCCGCCACAACGAGTGCGGGAGCGAGGATGGCGGGCAGCCAGCGGACGGTCTTGTTCATGGTGATCACCTCGGCGCGTGGATCGGTCGTCGACGCGCTGGTTGTGAGAATACGCCCGGATGCCGCACAACTGCTGTGGATTTTCGCGTCGCGAACCCGCCGCATTGGTCTCGCCTCGGGGATCTATCCCGGTTTTGCGAACGGCGCTGAGGCCACGCTGAACGGCAGGTCGACCTCGACGTGGAGCCCGTGGCCCGGGCGGTTGAGTAGCCGAACCTCACCGCCCGCCAACTGCACAATGGCTGAGACGATGGCGAGTCCGAGGCCCGCGCCGGTATTCGGGGCTGTTGCGAGCACGGAACCCGGGTTCCCAGCGCTAGCCGGTTGTGGGTCCCGTGCGAAACGGTCGAAAGCGTGCGGGAGAAACTCCTCCGACATCCCACCCGCTTCGTCATCGACGGCCAGCATGATTCCGTCCGAGTGTTCCCGCAGGATGAGTTCGATGCGCCCGGTATCGGGACGTGCGGCCAGAGCGTTGTTGACCAGGTTGTCGCATACGCGACCGAAGTCGTGGGCCGAGACTGCGACCGGGCGCCGGTCGGGCGCGACGTTCGCGGTGAAGTCGATTTGCACCGCCCCGCGGCCCACGCGCAGACGGCCGCGGTCCGCGGCATCCGCGAGTTCGATCGCCAAGTCGTCGACGGTGGCCGATCCCCGCGCGGACTGGGCGTCGATGCGGGAGAGTTCCAGCAGCGAGGTGGCAAGCGTCGACAGTCGCAGCAGCGTTTGCTGGGCGGACGCGACCTCAGACCGCATCTGGGTGAGGGTGGTCGCCTGCGACTGGGCGAGTTCGAGCTTGGTCTGCAGGATGGCGAGTGGGGTACGCAGTTCGTGGCTGGCATCCGACACGATCTGCCGTTCACGCTCTGTCGACGCGCGGAGCTCTCCGATGAGCTCATTCAGCGTGCGAGCGAGCTGTGCGATCTCATCCTCGGGAGGTCCGACGGGCAGCAGCTCATCGCCCGTGGAGGCCGCGAGCTGCTCGGCGCTGCGGCGCAGCCGATTGACCGGGTTGAGCGCGGCCGTGCCGATGAACCAGGATGCCGCGCCGAACCCGAGGTTGATGATGGCGAGAGCCACGACCAGCAGCCAGGTAATGGAGTTCAGAACGGTCACCTGTGCATTGCTGTTGCGCGCGGCAACAATGATCCAGACCCCCTGCGGAGTCACGACGTTCGTGGTCTGGACCAGGTAAGTGACGCCGCCTGCCGTGAGCGTGTGGGTGCGTTCGTCCGAGGCGAGAAGCCGCGGCAGCTGGAGGTTTAGCGCCTTCGAGAAGGTATTGATCTTCGCGACGCCGGCCGGGTCGACGACCGCGGCATCCTGACCGGATCCTGGCGGATCGAGATGCTCGGTCGGTTCGGTGCGGAGTGCGGCGCGGTACGGCGCGGCGATGCTGCTGAGCACTGAGAGCTCGCCGTCGTACAGGATGTGCCCGACCTGATTGTGGATGATCACCCCGGCGACGCCCGAGATCGCGATCGCGATCAGGAGACTTCCCCCAGTGATCCTGGCTCGGATCCCGAGCCGTCTCAGCCGCATGCCGCGCCCATCAGGCCGGATCGGCGGTCAGCCGGAAACCGACCCCGCGAGCGGTGACGATCCGCACGCCCGCGTCGATGGAGTCGAGTTTCTTGCGCAGATAGCTGACGTACTGGTCGACGATGTTTTGGTCGATGTAGGCGGCGGAGCCCCACACGGTGTCGAGGATCTCGGGCCGCGGGACGACCTCGTCTGGCCGCGAGGCGAGCAGCCGCAGCAGGTCGAACTCGGTGCGGCTGAGGCGAGTCTCGTGCTCGCCCGATGAGATCCGCTGGGATTCCAGATCGATCGACAGTCCGCCGAACTTGATCGAGCTGGCGGGCACTGCTTCGCGGCGGCGGAGCGCGCGCAGTCGGGCGGCGAGCTCGGCGAAGGCGAACGGTTTGGTCAGATAGTCGTCGGCGCCAGCATCCAGTCCCCGAACGCGATCGTCGACCGCGTCCCGCGCGGTCAGCAGCAGGATACCGATGCCGCGAACCTGATCGCGGAGGCGGCGGCAAAGTTCGAAGCCCGACATGCCGGGCATGCTGACGTCGAGCACGGCGAGGTCATACTTCTGGTCGCCAGCCA
>JAYTXO010000208.1:0-1520 GCA_043742905.1 Microbacteriaceae bacterium
GGCATGGTCGCGGGCGACGTGACGGGCACGGCGAAGGCGGACCTGGTCATCACCTGCTCCGGAGACGACACCCTTCGCATCTTCACCGAGTCCGGCTCGACGATGGCCTCGACGATCACCTCCACGACCCCCGGCGGAGGAGTCCGCGGCCCCAGCATCGGGGACGCGTGGGCCAGGGGAGCGGGAACCAAGGACGAGATCGTGGTGTGCGAACCCGGTGCGCCCACGCCGAGCATCTCGGTGTTCGCGGGTGACGGCGCGCTGCTGGGCGACGTCCCCGCCACCGGGCAGCCCGGTGCGGTGCCGTACGACTCCGTCGTCGCGGACGTCCTCCCGGGAGTGAGCACGGGTTCGAGCGGCAAGGAGATCGCCGTTGCACTGATGGGCGGCACCGGCGACAGCGCCGTGGAGATATACCCGCAGCTGGCCGGCGGCGGCCCGGACGCCGGCGCGGCGGCGCTGCTCACGTACGTCACCGGCCCGCGGTACGCGACGGGCTCGCTCGCGGCGGGCGATGTCGACGGCGACGGGCGCGTGGAGCTGATCGCGGGGAACGCCGGTATCTGGGCCAAGGACGCCACACGCCAGAGGCCGTCCGTCCAGGTTCTGCGGGCCAACCTGCTCGGACTCGCGTTCGAAGGCGGCGCCACCGCCACCTATCCCGGCGGTGGCAGCGAGATGGCCGGCCCGCAGGCGCCGTCGCTGGTTTTGACCGACCTGGGCGCGGTGGGTCCGTCGAGACATCCTGTCGATGAGGTGGCCGCCACCGCGCATGTCTCCACTGAGACCGCTGGCGTGGCACGCCACGTCACCTGCGATGACTGCCACAACGTCCACGAGGCGACATCGACTGTCATCGCCGCGCCTTCGGTCGGCGGTCGGATGGTCGGGGCTCGTGGTGTCACGTTGAACGACACCGGGGCGGGCTCGTTCTCGATCGGAGCGCCCGCGCGGGCCGCCAACGAGTACGAGGTGTGCGCGCGATGCCACTCGAGTTATGTCGCGCTCGCTGGACGCAGCAACGTGGCCACTGACTTCAACACGTACAACACGTCGGTCCACGCGGTGCAGGCGCCGTCGTCATCGGCCACGGCCACGGCGGGTAGCTTCACAGCCGGCTGGTCGAACGCATCACAACTCCGCTGCACCGACTGCCACGCGAACTCCGACGCCACGAAGCCCGCCGGTCCCCACACGTCGCCCGCGGCGCCGATCCTGGGCGCGCCGGTGTGGGGCGCGTCGCCCGATCGCGCGGACCTGCTCTGCTACCGGTGCCATCGCATCGGGACCTACCTGGACGGCACGAGCGACAGCGCGGCGAGCGCCAGCCGCTTCAATGACGCGACCAAGGTCGCATCGGCCGGATTCACCATCGGCGGCAAGCTGCACATGCTGCACACGGCGGACCTGGGCTACGCGTGCGACTCGTGCCATGTGACGCATGGTTCCGCGACACAGATGCACCTGATGCGTTCGGATGTGGGATTCACGCATTCTCCGACGGATGACGGCGGCTCGTG
>JAYTXO010000209.1:0-3552 GCA_043742905.1 Microbacteriaceae bacterium
AGAAATGTCGCGAAAGTTTTACGAAAACTTTTCGTGACATCGTTACTGACATGTAATCAATCAAGGCCCTGTTCGACTTTCGGTCAAACTAACGTCGAAACGGTTCCATCCCCACCACCAACAGCGCGGAGTGATCCGCACATAAGAAAGGCAACGACGCCTGTGAACAAGAAAATGATTGGCATCGCCGTGCTGGCAGCGGCAAGCCTGATCGCATTGGCCGGATGCTCCGGAGGATCGGGCGGTGGCAGCACCACCGCCGCCGCCGCGAAGCGCGCCTGCGTGATCCTTCCCGACGCAGCATCTTCGAACCGCTGGGAGAACGGCGACCATCAGGCGCTCCAGGCCTCGCTGACCAAGGGAGGCTTTGCAGCCGATATCCAGAATGCTCTAGGTGACACGGCCAAGTACGCGACCATCGCGCAGCAGCAGCTCACCAAGGGTTGCGGTGTGTTCATCCTCGTCGACTACAACGGCGCGGGAATCCAGGTCGCCCAGAAGGCCAAGGCCCAGGGCATCCCGGTGATCGCATACGACCGCCCGATCGCCGGCGCTGACTACTACGTTTCGTTCGACAACTTCCACGTCGGTGAGCTCGAAGGTCAGATGATCGTCGATGGCCTTAAGACTGCTGGCAAGGATGCAGCAACGGCCAAGGTCGTTTACGTCGGCGGAGACCCGACAGACGGCAACGCCAAGCAGTTCCACGATGGTGCTGACAGCATCATGAGCAAAGCCGGAATCAAGCCGGTATTCGAGACCCAGGGCACCTGGGATGGCGCCAAGGCTGGCACCTTCTTCGAGCAGGCATACACGGCTCTCGCGGGCAACATTGACGCTGTGTGGGTCGCCAACGACAACAACGCCGCGAGCGTCATCACGATTCTGGACAAGAATGGCAAGAAGGTACCCGTGAGCGGTCAGGATGCCAGCCCCGCTGGTCTCCAGAACGTCCTGCTCGGCAAGCAGACCGGTACGGTCTACAAGCCGTTCAAGCTGGAAGCCGACCAGGCCTCGAGCCTCGCCATCGACCTGCTGAACGGCAAGAAGCCGACTGCCCCCAAGAAGGCAGCCGACGGTACGCCGTTCTTCGCCGAGGACCCGATCTCGACCGACGCCGCGGGCGTCGAGAAGGTCGTGACGGATGGCAACGCGAAGGCGTCCGACATTTGCACCACGGCGGAGCTCCAGGCGCTGTGTGCCAAGTACGGCGTCAAGTAGTTTCCGTGTGATTAAGCCGTGGCCGTGCGCTGACAACAGCGTGCGGCCACGGCTCTCCCGTCATTGGGACCCCCATTGAGAGCACCGCTCTCGCCTCACGACATTGCACACCGAGGAAGCGTGGACATGACCGCCCCCATCATCGAGCTCAGCAACATCCGAAAGTCATTCGGCCCCGTAGAAGTCCTCAAGGGGGTGACAATGAATCTCGTTCCGGGCCGTGTGAGCGCACTGGTGGGAGATAACGGCGCGGGCAAGTCGACCCTGATCAAGGGGTTGTCCGGCGCTCAGCCTTACGACACCGGCGAGATCCTTATCGAAGGTCAGAAAGCTAGTCTGTCGTCCCCTCGAGACGCTTCCCACTTCGGGATCGAGGTCGTGTACCAAGACCTCGCCCTCTGCGAGAACCTCGACATCGTGCAGAACATGTTCTTGGGCCGCGAATCCACTCACAACCGCATGGTCGATGGCGCCGAGATGGAGCTGCAGGCGTCCGCGACGCTGGCATCCCTCTCGGTGCGCACCATCAAATCGGTGCGACAGAAGGTCTCGAGCCTGTCCGGAGGGCAGCGGCAGACTGTCGCCATCGCGCGCGCCGTATTACAGAAGGCTCGGGTCGTCATCCTGGACGAGCCGACCGCCGCACTGGGCGTCGCCCAGACCGAGCAGGTGCTGCAGCTGGTCCGGCGCCTTGCCGACGCCGGTGTCGCCGTGCTGATCGTCAGCCACAACCTGGCCGACGTATTCAAGGTCGCCGACCACATCAACGTTCTCTACCTCGGTTCGATGGTCGCCTCCTTGGAGACCACGGAGACCGATTACAACGACGTAATCGGCTACATCACCGGGATTAAGACGCAGGAGGTTTCCGCATGAGCACCACCGACAAAGAGAAGAACACCGTCGCTCCGCCGAACCCGCTGCTCACCACCCCGACGACCCTCATCGGGTCCGGATACGACGGAACGATCCGGGAGCAGTTCAACCGGTGGCTTCAGCGCATCCGCGGCGGCGAAATGGGGATGCTGCCGGCGCTCGGCGGCTTCCTCGTGCTTATCATCCTGTTCAGCTTCCTGAGCCCCTACTTCCTCACCCCGGTGAACATGGCCAACCTGCTCACGCAGACGGCCGCTTTGGCGATGCTCGCCATCGCGCTCACCTTCGTGATCCTGATCGCGGAGATCGACCTGTCCGCTGGCGTCACGGGCGGTGTCGGAATGGCCTCGTTCATCCTCCTGGTGAACAAGGGCCACACGAACTGGATCCTCGCGCTGCTCATCGCGCTGGCGATCGGCACCGTCATTGGCACATTCATCGGCTACTTTGTCGCCAAGGTCGGTGTTCCCTCGTTCGTGGTCACCCTAGGTCTGTTCCTCGGATTCCAGGGGCTCAACCTGGTACTCCTCGGCGACGGGGGCCTGTATCGCATCGAGACGCCCGAAGTGACGGCGATCATGAACAGCAACATGCCGGTCTGGGCGGGTTGGGTTCTGGCCGCGGTGATCATCGCCATCACCTTCGTCACCGGCTTCTACGATCGGCACCGCCGGCAGAAGGTCGGCGTGTCCGTTCGACCGTTCCCTCTGCTCTTGGCAAAGACTGCGGCCTGGGGGGCGTTTGCCATCGTCGTCGTCGGGCTGCTCAGCGGCGATCGCTCGACCAGCGTCATCCCCATCCAGGGTGTCCCGATCGTCGTGCCGCTGGCGCTCGGAGTGATCTGGGTCGGCACAGTCATGCTCGAACGAACGCGCTTCGGCTTGCACCTCTACGCGGTGGGCGGCAACCCGGAGGCCGCACGGCGAGCCGGAATCAACGTCGCCCGCGTCCGGATCGCCGCGTTCATGCTCTGCTCCACCCTTGCGGTGGTGTCGGGTCTGTTCTCGGCCAGCCAGACCGGAACAGTCGAGTCCTCGGCTGGAACGACGATCGTCCTCCCGGGCGTTGCTGCCGCAGTGGTCGGCGGCGTCAGCCTGTTCGGCGGGCGCGGCAAACTCATTCAGGGCGCCGTCGGCGCGTTGGTGATCTCCTCGATCACGAACGGCCTCGGCCTGCTCGGCCTGCCGGCTGGCATCACCTTCCTGGTGACCGGTGGAGTCCTGGTGCTCGCCGCCTCGGTCGACGCGGTTTCGCGGCGCCGGTCGGGATCGTCTTCGCTCGCACGAAGCTGATCTCGAGGCATTTCCGAGGACGGGGTGAACGCAAAGTCGCGTTCACCCCGTCCTTTCTTTACGGGCTCACCACGGCGGAAGGACAACAGATGAACTGGGATACCACGATCGTGAAGCCGGTAGTCGCCGGTTTCGCCCCAGATCCCCCATCATCCAGGGGGGG
>JAYTXO010000210.1:0-1923 GCA_043742905.1 Microbacteriaceae bacterium
GATGCCTTCGTGAGCGTTTTGAGCCCGACCGAACCCGCCGAGAGACTCGCCAACGAGCCCTACCACTTGACGAGCCGTCGGCGACTTATTTCCAACGACGTACCAATCCTGTGAACAGCGGGATCGAGGCCCAGCCCGGACCCGATGCGTCCGTGGTCGGGCACGACCGCGGTGGCCTTATCGATCGCGTCACGGCACCCGTCGAGTTCGCTCCGTCCGCTTGCGTCGGGCGCGCGACCTATTGTGGTGAACGCGACCAGAGCAATAGTGTGAGCGCATGACTCAACCTCAGCGAACCCGAATCCGCTCCCTATCGCGCCTCGGCGCCGTCTCGCTCCTCTCCCTCGGCCTCATCGTGGCCGCCTCCGTCGCGCCCGCCACCGCCTCGTCGGGCGCGACGCCCAACGGGTCGGCGGGCGGGTCATACGTCGCCATCGGTGACTCGTTCACCTCCGGTCAGGGTGCTGGCCCGTGGCTTCCAGGGCCGTGCTTCCAGAGCGTGTCCGGGAGCTACCCGACCATCACCGCGAACTCGAGCAGCTACCGCGAGGCCCTAAACTTCGCCTGCTCCGGCGCGGATACCGCCGACGTGCTCGCGCAAATCAGGGCAATCGACGGCCGCATCAAGTCGAAGGCGTCGCTAGTGACCCTAACGGTGGGCGGCATCGACGCCGGCTCCAACCAGGTGCTCGCGGCGTGTGCATCCAATCCGACCTCGGCGCTCTGCGCTGGCACTGTCAGCGCGGCCACGGCCAACCTGGGGGTGGTCGGCCAAAACCTCGTCGCCACATACCGCTCCGTCGTCGATGCGTTCCCGAAGGCGCGCATTGTCGTGCTCAATTATCCGAAGCTCTTCGACTCGAGCCTCCCGGGTGCGCTGGCACCCACGCTAAACGGGGCGACCGATGCGCTGAACACGGTCATCGCTGGCGCGGTCGCCGCGACGAACAACCCGAGGGTCTCACTCACGGACGTCACGGACGAGTTCGCCGGGCATGGCATCGGCTCGGCCGAGTCCTACATCAGCTTCAATCCGTTCAACCCGTCCGACCCGGCCAACTTCCACCCGAACGTACTCGGCAATACCGCCGGGTACGCCGCGGCGCTGCGCACTGACGGAGCCGTTCGCGGTCGCTGACTCCGCCGCCGCACCCACGAAAACGCCGCCCCCGGGGCGGTTCCTCACGGTCGTCGCAATACCGCGAACGACTTAGGTCGAAATTAGCAGGTCACGAAACGCTCGGCTGGGATTTTCCAGCCGAGCGTTTTGCGCGGGCGGGCAGTGACTTCATGGGTGATGTGCTCGAGGTCCTCGATGCTTCAGGTCAAGGAGTGAACCAAACCGGGGGCAGTCCCTGATCCCGAATCACTCGTGAAAGCGACCGCATCCCAAGACAAAACCGAGAAACAAAATCCAGCGCGATTCCTTTAGGGCGCCTGCACGAGCGGCATGCGGACGGTCCTCTTCCTGTCAGATCTCTTCGCGGGAGAAACAGGCGGGTGCGGCGGGTTGGTTAGGCGTGAGCGGCTGCGGCGCGGTAGGCAGTGCGCGCGATCTGCAGTTCGTCGGTCGTGATGGCGTGGCCTCCGCTGCGGGTGTGGCGTGTGACATCCGCTTCCGCGTGTGTGAGTTCAGCTACGAGTCGGTCGACGCTTGCGGTTGGGGCCATTGCGTCGCCGTCACCGTTCAGTAGGACGAAGCGACACGTGGCGAGATCAGTGGGAATGGATAGATCCTGCGGTATTCCTCGGGCAGCGAATGGGTACATGCCGGAGAACGCGATCGTCGTGTCGAAAAGCATTGGAGAGAGCATCCCCGTCGCGAGGGCAATGTTTGCCCCGTTGGAGAAACCAACAGCAACGATCCGACGGTCGTGCAGCTCGTATTCGGAGACAGCCCAGCCGACGAACTGGGCGAGATCG
>JAYTXO010000211.1:0-2477 GCA_043742905.1 Microbacteriaceae bacterium
GCTACCTACACGAGCGACGCTTACCTCACCTCGCTGCAGTCCGCGCTGGACCAGGCCGGTCTCTGACACCGTGGCGCAGCACGTCTTCGAGGCAATGGGCACCGTTGTTTCCCTCACCTTGCCGGAGAGGATGGCATTGCCGGAGAGGATGGCATTGCCGGAAAGGAAGAACGCTGCGGACGCGGTCGCTTCGGTCGCCCGCTGCTTCGCTGAGTTCGATGAGCGATACAGTCTCTACCGCCCCGATTCGGAGCTTTCCCTTCTCGCGCGGGGCGAACTCTCTCTCACCGGCTCGAGCGATGAGCTGAGGACGACCTATGCGGCATCCCTGCGCTGGCGAGACGAGACCGGCGGAGCATTCACGCCGCATCGTCCGGATGGCGTGATCGACCTCAACGGCACCGTGAAGGCGCTCGCGATGCAGGCCGCAGCAGACGAGTTGCTTCGCGCCGGATTCTCCAACTGGTGTCTCAATGCGGGCGGCGACGTGCTGTGCGCCGGCTACCAGCCAGACGGGGGCGCCTGGCGCGTCGGTGTGGTGGACCCTGCCGACCGTTCCGCGCTCCTGTTCACGCTCTGCCTGGACGGCACCCGTCACGCGGTTGCCACCTCGGGAAGTGCCGAGCGCGGAGATCACATCTGGTCTGCCACGGCGATCGATCGCACCTATCTGCAGGTGACCGTTGTTGCCGACGACATCGAGACTGCGGATGTGCTCGCCACGGCTATCGTCGCGGGCGGCCCGACTACGCTCGCGACGATCGTCGAAGGCTGGCCCGTTGACGTTCTCACCGTCGCACGGGACGGGGCGATGACAGCGACTCCTGGCCTCAACAGGGCCTTAGCGACGGTCTGAAGAGCAGTCTTCCGCGGGTGGCAGGTACCGTACGACACCAGCCATACGCCCCCTTCCTGCGCTGGTTCGATACGCTGGGGTGAGGACCATGCACTGAGGCGGACGCTGCGAAAGCATCACGTGCGTATGGATCGTGTTGGCGAACCGCCGGTCGGCGGTGGGTACGATCCGGTTCCGCTCGAATATCTCGAAGGGGTTTTATGTACGAGAAATTTGGCGCAGCTCACTCGCTCAACGGCTTTCCGGGCGCGGTTGTCGTCTTTCAGCGTGCGCTGGATAGCAACCGCCACCGGATCGCGAAGGAGGCCGGAGTCACCGCAAGCGAATTACGTGCCCTGTCACGGGTGGCAGAAGCCGGAAGTATCACGCCGAAGGAGCTGGCCGAGTCACTGGAAATGACCACGGGCGCTGTCACCGCAATCTCGACTCGACTCGTCGACGGGGCTCTGATGCGTCGCGTCGACCATCCGAACGACCGACGCAGCCTTTTTCTCGAACTCACGCCGTGCGGTGACGAGATCATGAAGCAGATCTACCGCGAATTCGATGCGGCCATGGCGGTGGTGACAAAGGACACGCCGGAGGCAGAGCTTCGACGCTGCTCCGCCCTGCTTCACTCGGCAGCTGAGGAGCTCGCTCCTCTCGACGCTTCAGTTTTCTCGCCGGGTCTTTAGTCCCCGTGAGTGCTGGTCGAATCAGGCAAACTCAATGAGCGCACCCGCTGCTCTCCAACGCCCCCTCTCCGGGCGCTTGCCGCCGGTGCGGCGCTCCCCGACTCATTCACGCGCCAACGAGAGGACATGATGGACACCTTGCTCGCGGTCCTGCACGTCGTCACCGCCGTTTTCATCGTCGGCCCGATGGCCATCTTCCCGATGACCGCAATGCGAGCTGCGCGGGCGCGCAATGGAGCCCAGGTGCTTGCGCTCGCCAAGGCGACATCCACCTTCTCGTCGCTTTCACTCGTGGTCTTGCTACTTGGCTTCGCCGTGCTGGGCGTGAGCGATCCGAAAGAACATTGGTCTCTCGCATCGGCGTGGATCGTGTGGTCGATAGTGCTGTACGTGGTCGCTCTCGCCGTCAACCTCTTCGTGACGGTGCCGGCTATGAGACGAGTGGCTGCCGGCGTCTCGGCGTCGACCGGAGCAGCTGGCACCGTCTCTACCTCGCCGCCCGCTGGCTATGGAGCCATTGCCGGAGGCTCCGGGATAGCTAGCCTCATGCTTGTGGCGGTCGTCGTTCTCATGGTCTGGAAGCCCTAACGCTGGTGATCCATCAGCCCCGGTCGCCACGGGTTAGGCGGCGCGCAGACCCCTGCGCAGGATGTGCCGCACCGCAGACCGCCAATTGGCGAAACTTTCTGCCGTTGCACCGTCATCGCTGACGACGGTGAACCCGTCGTTGTCCGAAACGAACTCGCCGACCAGCGAACCGGTGGATTCGAGCAGGCTCCATCCCGCGTCGTCCCGCGCGGCGATCATGTGCAGTGCATTGCTGCTCCAGAACGTGACCGAAGACTCACCAGTCAGTGGCAATCCGGTGATCTCGCTCAGTTGCGCCTGGTGTGAGTAGTGCATGGGGGCCTCCGCAGACGCGAGAATCAGGGCGCTCTGGTTAGCGC
>JAYTXO010000212.1:0-2341 GCA_043742905.1 Microbacteriaceae bacterium
AGTCTCCCAGCCTCACCACGAGTTCGGGTGCCAACACAGTCCCCTGCGGGACCAACGGATCTGGGAGCTCGCCACCCCGCTGCGCTGCGCCGATCAACGCTCGATCGTCACGAAGGGCCCCCGAGTCCGGCTGCTCGACGGATTCGAGGCAGAGCAGAGACGCCGATCGCAGACACCGGTCGCGCGCCGCCACCAAGGTGGCCGCCGCTGACAAAGGATCGTCAGCGAGGAGCGGATTGTCAGCCGGCGAGGCGGCGACCGCTGTTGTCGCAGTGGCCGCTGGACTTCCCCAAGTCTCCGAGGCCGATTCCGCACGCGCCGGACCGGGCGGAGCGCTGGGGATCACGGCAAGAATTCCGGCGAGGACGACAAAACCCACGAGCACGCCCAGCACCGCGCGCCGGCACCCGGACGACCACCCGTTCCAATGGCGAACGACTACGGCAAGCAGAGGAGCCACGGAGCTCCGTTCGAGAGCGGCGAGCAATCGCTGCAGCAAGGCATCCGCAACCAGGCTGGCGGGCAGTGCGGCGCCACGTCGTCCCCCAGATCGCTCGCCTGAATCGGCGACCGGCCCACCCAGCGGGACAAGACGCGCGGCGCTGGGCGCATCGCACGAGTCGTCGCTCGAGTCGTCCATCGTGAACCGCACGGGAACTGCTGCCGCCACCTCGAAAAGGCGAGCGCTCAGGAGGCCGAGCACCGCGTCCTCTTGGCACGATTCGAGTTCAGCGACGAGCGCTCGCGCCGCCCCGGCCCGAGGGCCCGAGACACGACTCAACACGCGCATCGCCAGCTCGCAGATAGCGTGCCGGTCCAGGCCGACCCCCGCTTCACCTTCGAGCACGACCTCCGGAGAACTCGGAGCGAAGAGGCTGGAAGACCCGAATCCGATCAGCACCGGCGCTCCGTTCTCCCGGAACATCACCGTGCGCGACGCCACAGCGCCGTGCGCGACGCCCGCGTGATGCATTCGGCGCAGGGCAGCTACGAGCGGGGCGAGGATCGTGACCGCCTCCCCAGCATCGAACCCCTCGCGCAGGGCCAACAGCTCGGCCAGCGACCCATGCGGGAGGCGTTCGAACACCAGGAGAATCGCATCGGTGTCAGCATCCAGATCGAGCAGTTCGACGACGTGCTCGCCACGGGCACGCTCCAGAGCTTCGATGACGCCGACCGCGCGACGCCATCCTTGCGGCGATGTGGGGGCCGATTTAAGCGCAACGGCCACGGGGTCCCCCCCGTCGACGTCGCGGAAACCCAACAGCACCTCGGCGGTATCGTCCCGCGCAAGCGAACGCAAGACGCGATAGCCCGCGCAGTGCCGGGGCGCGAGCCGAGCATCAGGATCCATCATCTAACGAGACTGAAGGATGCTCCTCACACACGGCGAAGGGTTGCGGAGATCGGTGGATCACGCGCGTTGCGCGATGGCCGGAAGGACGCGCGCCGCGCGCTTAGACTGGTGGGATGGTCGACTACGTCGACACGGGGCTAAGCGCCAACTCCGTGCCGTACTTGACGGCTCTCGAACAGCAACGTGCACTGCACGCCGCTGTGGCGAGTGGCCGGGCGTTAGATACTGTCATCCTTCTCGAACACCCCTCGGTTTACACCGCGGGCAAGAGGACCGAACCCCACGAGCGCCCGACAGATGGCACTCCTGTCATCGACGTGGACCGCGGTGGGAAGATCACCTGGCACGGTCCTGGCCAGCTTGTCGGCTATCCGATCGTCAAGCTCGCGGATCCGATTGACGTCGTCGCATACGTGCGCCGCCTTGAAGCCATGATTATCGCGGTGCTCGCCGAGTTCGGCATCCCGGGAGTGCGCGTGGAGGGACGCAGCGGTGTCTGGCTCGTCGACGAGAGCCGCCCGACCGGTGACAAGATCGCCGCGATCGGCATCCGAGTTGCCGAAGGCGTCACCATGCACGGCTTCGCCCTCAACTGCAGCAACGCCTTCGACGCCTACCTCCCGATTGTGGCCTGCGGCATCGCGGATGCCGGCGTCACCAGCATCACACGCGAACTCGGACGGGAAGTCAGCCCGACTGAAGTCGCCCCCCTCGTCGAGCGGCTCTTCGCGGAACACCTGATCGCCAGTCTCGCCACTTCCCCTCTCGAAAGCCGGTTCTCCGCATGAGCACCATCACCAACGGAACGCTCGAGTCCGCAAATGAGCCTTCGGGTCGCAAGCTGCTGCGCCTCGAGATCCGCAACGCTGTCACTCCGATCGAGCGCAAACCCGAATGGATCAAGACCAAGGCCAGAATGGGTCCCGAATACACCGCGCTTCAGCACCTCGTGAAAAAAGAGAATCTCCACACGGTATGTCAAGA
>JAYTXO010000213.1:0-9064 GCA_043742905.1 Microbacteriaceae bacterium
TGGCAACGGCATCAGCCTCGTCGGTGAAGGTCGAGATCGCGAGTACCGGCCCGAAAATCTCCTCGCGCAGGATGTCGCTCCCCGCGGTCACGCCGGTGATGACCGTTGGTTCGTAGAACGTGCCGGGCCCCTCGATAGCGGAGCCTCCGGTCGTAACGGTCGCCCCGCGCTGCACGGCATCGCCGACGAGCGCGGCGACCTTGTCGACGGCCGCCTCGTTAATCAGGGGGCCGATCGTGACGCCGTCCTCGGTGCCGCGGCCGATCTTGAGGGCCGCGACGCGGGCCGTGAGCCGAGCCGCGAACTCCTCTACAACCGACTCGTGCACGAGGAAGCGGTTCGCTGCCGTGCACGCCTCGCCGATGTTTCGGAACTTCGCCAGCATCGCACCGTCGACCGCCTTGTCGAGGTCGGCGTCCTCGAAGACTAGGAACGGCGCATTGCCGCCGAGCTCCATCGAGGTACGCAGCACCGTGTCGGCCGCCTGCTTCAGCAGAGCAATCCCGACGGGAGTCGATCCGGTGAAGCTCAACTTGCGCAGTCGCGGGTCCGCGATGATCGGGCCGGACACCGCCCCGCTGGTCGACGTGGTCAACACGTTCAGCACCCCCTTCGGCAGCCCAGCCTCCTCGAAGACCTTCGCCAGATAGAGCGTCGTCAGCGGGGTTAGTTCCGCCGGCTTGACGACCACCGTGCAGCCCGCCGCGAGAGCCGGCGCGATCTTGCGGGTCGCCATCGCGAGCGGGAAGTTCCACGGTGTGATGAAGAAGCACGGGCCGACCGGACGCTGCGTCACGATCATCCGGCCCGTACCTTCCGGGTTGGAGCCGTAGCGGCCCACGATCCGCGGCGCCTCCTCCGCGAACCATCGCAGGAACTCGCTCCCGTACGCGACCTCACCGCGCGCCTCCGCGAGCGGTTTGCCCATCTCGAGCGTCATCAGCATGGCGAACTCGTCTGCGCGATCCTGCACGATCTGCCACGCCGAGCGCAGGATTTCGCCCCGTACCCGCGGAGCAGTCGACCCCCATGATGCCTGGGCCGCTACGGCTGCATCCAACGCCGCGGCGCCGTCCGTCACCCCGGCGTTCGCGATCGTGCGGATCGCCGCGCCAGTGGACGGGTCCTGAACGGTTAGCGTTCCGGCCGCACCGTCGACCCACTGACCGCCGATGAATAGCTGTGCGGGCACCTTCGCCAGCAACTCCAATTCCGATATCACGAGAGATCCTTTCCGGTTGAAACTTCGATTGCGGCGCCGGCAGCGGCGACCTCGCGCAGAGCGGCAACGCTCGAGTCGGACGCGACCCCGGCGATCAGGTCGTCGATGACACGCACATGGCGTCCCGAGGCGATCGCGTCGAGGGCCGAGGCCCGCACACAGAAGTCGGTCGCGATACCGACGACGTCGACGTCATCGACCTCGAGCTTGTCGAGCACCGCGGAAAGGTTGACGCCGTCCTCTGTGGTGCCCTGGAAGATGGAGTACGCGGGTGCGCCCTGCCCTTTGCGGAGATGTACGTCGATGAGGTCAGGGTCGAGCGCTGGGTCGTACTGTGCGCCAACGGTGCCAGCCACGCAGTGAACGGGCCAGGTGTCGACGTAATCGGGCTCGGCATCCAGGGCGAAGTGTCCCCCGTTGTCGTTATCGCCGTCGTGCCAATCGCGCGACGCGATCACCACGTCGTAGCGGTCCGGATGCGCGCGCAAGTAGGCGGTGATCCCTGCGGCGACCGCATCCCCGCCTTCGACCCCGAGCGCACCGCCCTCGGTGAAGTCGTTCTGCACATCGATGATGAACAAGGCACGGGACATGCTGGAGTTCCTCTTCTGGTCGAGAGCTAGTTGTTCGAGAGGTTGTCGCCGCAGCTGAAGACCGCGGTAGTAAGGGTATCGAGTGCAATCTTGGCGGTCGAGGGGATGCCCGGGCCAATCGCGTAGAAGGTGAACTCCAGCACGCTGCCGTCGGCCGCCGTCACGGTGCCGGCCAGGCTGTACTCGGTGTCAATCCAGCCGGTCTTGCCGGCAACGCGACCGCGCGCGATCGCGTTCGCCCCGTTGAAACGGCGGGCCAGGCTTCCGGTCTGCCCAGCAACCGAGAGGCCGGCGCGCACGACATCCAGGTGGAGGTTGCCTGCCTGGATCTGCCGCAGTAGTGCGGTCATCGTCGCCGGGGGCACCTGGTTGTTGGCGCTCTCTCCCGAGCCATCGATGATCGCTAGGCCAGTGGGCGAGATCCCGAAGACGCTCAGCGCGCCGGGAATCGCCTTCTGGAGGGATGCGGCCGAGCCGTCGAAGCCCGCCACCTTCGAGACGATGCGGGCGATCATCTCACCGAGGGTGTTGTCGCTGGGTAGAAGCATCTGCGTGATGAGGGTGCGCAGTGGCTGCGATTTTACCTCGGCGAGCGGCGCGGCGTTCGGGAGGGCGCTGCCCAGACTGGTCGTCACGGCGGCACCGACGAGACCGTGGGTGTCTGCCGACTTCAGCGCGGAGATGAACGCCGCCCCCGCGCGTCCGATCGGATCGGTGCTGCGGGCGCTGGTCTCGGCGGTCGGGTTGGCGCGGTCGCCGTCCACCTGCAGGGCCGTCGTCTCGGACTGGTAGCCCTGAGTCTGCTCGCTGCGCTTGACGTCAGGCGTCCAGCGATCTGCGCTGTTCCAGTAGCTGGCGTCGAGAACCACCTGTGTGATCGGAACGCCCGGATGGTTCGTGGCGTACGCCGCGAGCGCCTGCGTCGCGAGGTCCGACAGCTTCGGCGCTCCGCGGTACACGCTCTCCTGCCCGGACGGAAGAGCGCTAAGAGTCGGGTCGCCGTGACCGACCAGCACGATGGTGCCAGCGACGCGGCCGTCAACCACATCCGTGGCTATCTGGTAGTCGGGCTGGAGCACCGAAACCGCCGCCGAGGCGATCAATAACTTGAGGGTGCTGGCGGTGGTGGCGGGCGTCGCAGCGCCGTGATTCCAGAGCGCCTCGCCGGTGTCGGAGCGGACGACACTCCCGGTCAGTGCCATCAGCCGCGGGTCGGCGGCCGCAGCAGCCACGGAGCAGGTGCGCACGCGACTCGGCTTCGGGCTTACCGAGGGGGTTGGGCGCGGCGGCGGGGTGGAAGGCTTTGCGGTCGTTGCCACGGCGATCGGCTGGGGGGTGGCGTCCGCCATCCCGGCGAATACTGCGCCTGTGGCGAGGAGGAGGAACACGACGACGGTGGCCGAAAGCATCCACGCCGTGGGGTGCGTGCGCAGCACCGCGACGAACCCGGTGGGCTTCGTCGGTTGCGCGTCGCTCACCCCCACTAGGTTACTCGCCCGGGTAACGCAGCCCGATCTGACGACGGATCTCATCCAGCGTCCCCATGATCGCAACCGACTCTGCGGGCGGCAGCACTGCGCCCGCGATCTCGCCGGAGCGGATGATCCGCTCGATCTCCGCGGCTTCGTATTGCATGCCGCGCCCCTGGACACTGCCGTCGAAATGCTCGATCACCACGTCATCCGGGCCGATCAGATCGAAGGAGACGGCGGCATACCAGACCGGCTCGATCTCGATGCGCGCCTCGGTGCCGACGATGACGGCGGTCGCGGGGCCCCGCGCGTCGAGGGTGGTGTGGAAGATCGCCTTGCCGCCGCCCGGGTAGCCGAGCACGATCGCATCGTTCTGGTCAACTCCGGTGAGCGTCGGACTGGAGAGTGCGTAGACCGAGGAAGGGGCTCCGAAGACGTCCCATGCGAAGGAGATCGGATAGATGCCGAGGTCAAGAAGGGCGCCGCCCCCGAGATCCGGATCTTGCAGCCGGTGCGAGGGATCGGTCGAGATCTTCTGGTCATGGTCGGCGATGAGCCCGCGGATCTCGCCGAGCGCACCGGCCGCGAGCAGTTCGCGGATACGCACCATGTGCGGCAACCAGCGCGTCCACATCGCCTCAAGCACGACGAGCTTCTTCTCCGCGGCGAGGCCAACGACGACCTTGGCCTCTTCCTGGTTGAGCGTGAATGCCTTCTCGACGAGCACGTGCTTGCCCGCATTCAGCGCGAGCATGGCCTGCTCGGCGTGGAAAGGGTGCGGCGTCGCGACATAGACGATGTCGACCTCGGGATCGGCGACGAGCTCCGCGTAGCTGCCGTGCACGTTCGGGATGCCGTGGGCGGTGGCGAAGGCCTGGGCCGACTCGAGCGATCGCGACCCCACCGCCGTCACAAGGTGGCCACCGGTGGCCAAGTCGTCGGTGAAGGCATCGGCGATTCCACCGGGCCCCAAAATGCCCCATCGCAGTCGTTCGGTCATGCCGAGCACGCTACCGCACTCTGGCGCTCGCAAATGAGCAGCGGAGAAGAGGCCGAAGGGGGTGCGCGGGCTGAGAACCGCGCGCCCCCTTCGGGGTCGGGATGCCCTGAACTAGCAGGAAGTCCAGCGCGCTGCGGCGCGGGTGAAGCTCGATGGCTCGTTCGGGATGCCACCGTGGCTCATGGCGAAGTTGATGCAGACGCCGCCAGTGCTGCCCGCGTAGCTCGGGCGGTACAGCGAGAGTCGGTGCTCCAGCGAGTTCCACCACTTGGTCGCGACGGTGGAGCCGGAGTTTCCCGAGCCACCGGCCAGGTTGCCATCACAGCCGCGCGATGGGACACCGTCGCTGCGCTGCGAACCGATGTGACCCCAGGCGCTGCTCGGGTCGGTGCTCGGGTCTTCGGCCATCCAAAACAGCCGCTGCTCCATGCACGAGTCGTAACGGAAGTTCCCGGCCGGGATCGCGTCGAGGCAGTTCTGGGCACGGATTGCGTTGAAAGTCGACGAGAAGGACTGGATGTCAGCCGTAGTCGTTCCGGTGATCATGCCCTGGCCCTGGTCGTCCGATATCCCTGGGGCGCTTCCGCCGCCGCTGCCCTGGCTGGGGCAGGACTGGCCGGTCGCCACCAGGTTGGCACGCCGACTGGAACCGGCGTTCGCCGAGGCGGACTTGCCCGCCTGGGTGCTCGAGGGCGGGACGACGACCGGAATCGGAACCGGCTTCTGGGCGATGTGCTCGGAGTCGCTGGTGAGTGTGGCGTGCGAGGCGGCGGTGGCCGGCGCGACGGTGATGACCGTCGCGCTCTGGATCGTGACGGCCGCGACGGCGGCCGCGAGATCGACGTGGCTGGCCACGCCACTGGCCACCGGTGAGGTGGCGGCGACGGGCAGCGCGGCGAGGGTCAACTCCGCTGCGCGCGCAGGAATCAAGAACGACGGGCCGCCTCCACCGACGAAGGGCAGGGCCAACACCAGCACCGTCGCAAAGACGGTGCTCAGAATCACAGTACGTTTCAAGGTCAAGTCCCCCCGGACCAAGCTCAGCTAGACGCCCCTCCCCCCGGAGCGGTGCCGTGCTCGCAAGGTACGCCCCGCGCGTGGATCGAAGCAAGCCGACCCCGAGCAAGAACCCCGGAATTTGGGGGCTTTGCCCCCGGATTGGGGGCGTTTTCCGGTCACCAAAAGGGCTGCGAACTCCCCCAGCCTCCTCCCAGCCCCTTTGGTACTCTGGGGGCGTAAGGATCTCGAACCCTATGACTTTCCATCCAACTCGCGTCGTGGTCGGCGCCGCGCTCACCGCGTTCTCGCTGACCGCGATCCTTGCCGTGGCCCCGCCCAAGGCGCCGAACCAACTGGCGGCATACATCAGCGCGCACGCGCAGAAGTTGAACGTATCGCCGACCGCGTCGCAAACCGCTTTCGCGCGCGACAGCTATTCGACCACGGCGGGCTACGAGACCTTCGTGCGGGGCGGGTCGAACTACGACTGGGCAAAGCTCGTGCTGCTCGACGGCGGCTTCCCGGTCACCGACGACAATGTCACCGTGATGACCCGTTGGATGCGTCAGGAGAACGGCGCCAACGACTGGTGGAACCGCAACAACCCGCTCAACAACGGCCTCGGCTCGGGCGGCGGCGGCGGAACCGGAACTTACGCGACCCTCCAGATCGCCGCCAAGTACCTGGCCGAGAACCTCCGACGCTCGATCTTCTCCGACATCGCCGCGCAGTTCGACGCGAGCGCCCCCACGACTACGATCGAGGCCACTATCTGGGGTTCCGCATGGGCCGCCGGTCACTACGCGAACGGCGGCCACTGGCACTACACCCCGGTGGAGGTCGTGAAGGCACCGGTTGGCGCCTGGGGCTGAGAGCCACCGTGCCGCTAACCTCACTTTATGCAGCAGAGCGCACTCGTGATCGGCGAAGCGCTCACCGACATCTTCGTCACCCATTCCGGTAACGGCCGCGCTGACGCGGGCGGAGGCGTCGAGCAGCAGCATCCCGGCGGCTCGCCATACAACGTCGCCATCACACTGGGCCGGCTCGGCAACAGGGTCTCGCTGCTCACGGCAATCGGCGACGACGCGCGTGGCGCCGAGATCACGGCGCGATTGCTGGAGTCCGACGTCGAGCTGGTCCCGGATTCGCGGCGCTCGGGCGCGACATCGACCGCCCTCGCCGACCTGCAGCCCGACGGGTCCGCGCGCTACGCGTTCGACATCGACTGGGACCTCCCGCCGAACCTCGAGCTCGCCCCTACCTCGGTCACGCACGCAGGGTCTATCGCGCTCTATCTTGAGCCCGGAGCGTCCCGCGTCGCCGAGCTGCTGCGGGAGCGCAGCGGCGACTCGCTCATCACACTCGACCCCAACATCCGTCCGGCACTCGTCGGCGATCACGCCGAAGCCCTCGCGCGCATCGAGGCGCTGATGGAGCTCGTTGACTTGGTCAAACTCAGCGACGAGGATGCCGCGTGGCTCTACCCTGGCGTCCCCCCCGCCGCTGTGCTCTCGCGTCTGGTCTCGCTCGGGCCGGGTCTCGCGGTAATGACCCTCGGAGGCGCGGGCTCGATCCTTGCTGGCCCCTCGGCTGTCGTGGAGGTGCCCGCCCCCCCGACTGTGGTGGCAGACACCATCGGCGCGGGTGACTCGTACATGGGCGCACTGATCCACCGGGTTCTGACGACCTCACTCGGAGTGCAGCTGCGCCGCCGCTCCCAACTCGGGGTGGAGGAACTCGGCGCGATCGGCGAGTTTGCTTCGAGGGTGGCGGCGATCACGGTCTCGCGAACCGGTGCGAATCCGCCGCGGCTCGACGAGCTGGGCTGACATCCGGCTGAGATCGGGAAGCCCCACCGGCACCCATCGGTTGCACTTTCCATGAGATCGATCATCTACACCGACTCCGGTGACGCCTCCGTGCTGCAGCTCGTCGAGCGGGAGGTTCCCGCTCCAAGCGGCGGCGAGGTGCGCATCCGCGTGGTCGTATCGGGTGTCAACCCCACCGACTGGAAGTCGCGGCGCGGCAGCGGCTCGGGCGCCAGCGCGGGCAGCGAATTTGTCCCGAATCAGGACGGCTCGGGGATCGTCGACGCTGTTGGACCCGGTGTCGACGGCCTCGCCGTCGGCGATCGGGTGTGGATGTCGCTGTCGGCCTGGCAGCGTCCGCTCGGCGGCACCGCCCAGGAGTTCACCGTCCTCCCCGCAGAGCGCGTGCTGCGGCTTCCGGATTCCGTCGGCTTCGCCGTCGGCGCGTCGCTCGGCGTGCCCGCCATGACCGCTCACCGCGCGCTGACGGTCTCCGAGAACGGCCCGAGCCGGCTCTCCCCCGGTGCCCTCGCGGGCCGGATCGTGCTCGTCGCCGGTGGTGCGGGTGCGGTCGGCCACGCCTCCATCCAGCTGGCTCGCTGGGCCGGCGCGAAGGTCATCGCCACCGTCTCGACGCCCGCCAAGGCGACACTCGCAACTGCAGCCGGGGCGCAGCATGTCGTGCTCTACACGGATCCTGACGCTGCCGAACAGATCCTCGCAATTGCCCCGGACGGGGTCGACCAGATCGTCGAGGTCGCCGTCGCCGTCAACCAGGACCTGGATGCCGCCGTGGCCCACGCGCGCACCACGATCTCGGTCTACGCCAACGATCGAGGCACGCCGTTCACGCTGGACGTCTCGCGTGCGATGCGCCTGAACCTGCGCTACCAGTTTGTGCTCCTCTACACGATGGGCGCCGACGCCTTCGCGGCAGCCGCAGCCGACATCATCTCCGCGCTCGAAGCTGGGGCGCTGCCGATCGGCACGGACGCCGGACTGCCGCTGCACCGCTATCCGCTCGAACAGGCCGCGAAAGCGCACGAGGCCGTCGAGAACGACGCGGTCGGCAAGGTGTTGATCGACGTCAGCTACGGCCAGTAATCACCGCAGCCGATCGCGGAGCCGCCTGAGAGAGTCGAACGCTTGACCTGTCCATGAGGAGTGCGCCCGCCTAGCGCGGGATCGTGGTGGCCGAGCTAGAGATCGGTCAACTGTTCCTCGAGGTTGACGACTTGCGGCAGCCAGACGAGCCTCCCAGGCTCGAAAAGGGGAGCCGAATCTTCCTGCCATCTCGCGTTGGCCTCCATCGTTTCGATCCGATTCAGCGCAAGCTGTAGGTCACCGGCCTCGAAATATCCAACGACAAGGCCGTCGGGACGAAGAAATATCGAGTAGTTGTTCCAGCCCGCATCCCGGAGTGCAAAGAGCATCGCTGATCTCACCGGCGAGTGTCGACGAACGTACTCGGCGACCAGTTCGCCTCGCACCTGCAAGGTGAAGCAGGCTCGTTGCGCCGGGGGCGCCACGTCTTCGGGCATCGTGAACTCTGTCGTGGGCGGACTCCGGGACTGGTTTTGTTAGACCGTTCGAAAGTCAACCCCGAGAAGGTTGGCGACGGCGGCATAGTCCGCGGCACGGTGGCAGAGCGAGAGCGACCAGTGATGCCCGATGCCCGTCGCCGACCATTCATCGACCCATTCCCCGGGGTCCCGCGAAAAGTCGACCCGACTCGTCGTGTTGCCAATCTTCAGCAACGGGCCGGGGACCACGACCCCCTCAGAAGCGACGAAGGCAAGTGAACCATCACGATCTTGCCCCAGCCCCAAAAGGGCGACTGGACCGTGTTGGACATCGAACTCGACACTGACACCCCATCCACGCTTTCCGTGGAAAACGCCAAGGCCCCTCTGTCGAGACCTGTTCGTGGACGGCGAACGATTGTCAGGGTGAAAATCAGGGTGATA
>JAYTXO010000214.1:0-4273 GCA_043742905.1 Microbacteriaceae bacterium
GGTATTGACTCAACTCTTGGAGCGCAACGGACTCGAGTCGACCCAGATCGACGACGTGATTGCCGGATGCGTCAGCCAAGCGGGGGAGCAGACCGGCAACATCGGCCGCACCGCTTTGCTTTCCGCGGGGTTCGACCAGAGCGTGCCAGGGATGACTGTCGACCGGCAGTGCGGGTCGAGCCAGCAGGCTGCGGCCTTCGCCGCGCAGACCATCATGGCTGGCGTCAATGATGTCGTGATCGCGGCCGGGGTCGAGTCGATGAGTCACGTGCCGCTGGGTTCCGCGGTCGGCGCGCAGAACCTCTACGGCGTCGGCATCCGGGCCCGGTATCCAGAAGGGCTCGTCAACCAGGGCGTTTCAGCCGAGCTCGTCGCCGCCAAGTGGGGGCTCAGCCGCGAGAAGCTCGACGCCTTCTCGGCCGAGTCGCACCGTCGCGCGGCGCAGGCATGGGCTGAGGGCGCATTCGCCAACGAGATCGTTCCGGTAGGGGAGTTCGCCACCGACGAGACCGTGCGGCCGACGACCACCGCCGAGGTTCTCGCGGGCCTGCCCGTGTCCTTTCGCACCGACGAACTCGCTGCGCGCTTTCCCGACATCGTCTGGTCGATCACGGCTGGCAACTCCTCCCCGCTGACGGATGCCGCCTCCGCGGCCCTGATCATGAGCGAGTCGCGCGCGGAGCAGTGGGGTCTCACGCCGCGGGCTCGGTTCCACAGCTTCGCGGTCGTCGGGGATGACCCCCTCTACATGCTCACCGGCCCGATCCCGGCGACCCATCGCATCCTGGAGCGTTCGGGGCTGTCGTTCAGCGAGCTGGATGCCTACGAGGTCAACGAGGCCTTCGCCCCGGTGCCGCTGGCCTGGGCTCACGAGTTCGACGCGGACCCGGCAAAGCTCAACCCGCGTGGCGGAGCGATCGCGCTCGGCCACGCCGTCGGCTCGTCGGGCACGCGGCTGCTGGCCTCGATGCTCAACCACCTCGAAGCGACGGGTGGCCGGTACGGCCTGCAGCTCATGTGCGAGGGCGGTGGCACCGCCAATGCCACCATCATCGAACGACTCTGAACTGCTACTCGAAGTCGCCCGCGTCGCGGCGGAAGCCGTGCAGCAGCAGGTTGAGCTGAGCGACTTCTTCGCCGCTGAATCCAGTGTGCAGGAAGATCGCGCTGTTCAGCTCGAGAGTCGCCACGCCCACCCGCTGGCGGCCGGCATCCGTGATCTCGACCAGGGTCGCGCGACCGTCGGTGGGGTGTGGCACCCGCTTCACGAGGACCGCCGCCTCCAATCGGTCGACCGCGTTGGTCACGCTGGTCGGATGCACCTGCAGCCGCGCGCTGGCCTTCGCCATCGGCAGCGAGCCGTGCCGCGTGAAGCTCAGCAGCCGCAGCAACTCGAAGCGCGCGAAGGTCAGGTCGAACGGCTTGAGGGTTGCCTCGATCCGCGCCATCAGGATCTGCTGGGTGCGCATGATGGCAGTGACGGCGGCCATGCCGTCAGCGGAATCCGCCCAGCCATGCTCCTGCCACTGGCGGTGAGCCTCGGCGATCGGGTCGGACGGCAGGGGTGAAGGTTCTGCCATGACGTCATCCTGCCATGAGCGGCGTGTCGGCCTGCTCAGGCGACGTCGGCTGCGGCTAGGCGGGCCAGGCGGGCGCGCGCGGCATCTGCCGAGCTGGAGCTCTCGCCGAGCGCCCGCCGCACGATGCGCAGCACGATCCGCGTCCCGGTGACCACGGGAAGCGGCGAGCGGCGCAGGCCGAGCATGCGTCGGTATTCGACCGGGATCGACGCCACGGCTCCGGCGAAGAGAATCCGATATGCGGGCCCGAAACCCTTGCCCAAAGGCGGGTTCCGGATGAAGCGCACCGCCTCGTCGACGCGGGCATCGCGCCGCAGGGTGCCGTTGGTGCGGAAGGTCTCGAGTTGGGCGCGGAGTTCCGCGGCCGAGTGCGGCGGATTCGGCGCCCCAACCAGCTCACCGGCGATCGACCACTCGTCGACATACTGGTCCGCGCCGCCCGGAATCGGCTCGCCCCACACCTCGTGGCAGCCGAGAAACGCCTCGGTGAAGGCCAAGTGCACCCACTGCAGCAGTTCTGGGTCGCCCGCCGCGTACGGCACCTCGTGACCCGCGCCGTCGAGGTACGTGCCCACCACCCGGTCATGGAAGCGCGCCACCCGCGCCGACTCGACGCGCGCATACTCGGTCGAGCCGAACGTGACACCGACCAGCCAGCGGATGGTGCCCGAAAGCCGGCCGAGCGGATCCTCTTGGTAGCGCGACCAGTCGTGCACGCCGGCCATCGCCCCTGGGTGCAGCGTTTGCATCAGCAACGCGCGGATCCCTGCCACGAGCGTCGGCAGCCCGCCGTGCACGGTCCACGCAGCAGATCCCTCACCGAAGAAGCCAGCATCGTCGCCCAGCTCGATCTCGTCGACCCAGTGTGGGCGGCCAGTTTCGGTTCCTGAGAAGGCGGTTAGCAGATGTGAGCGCAAAGCAGCCAAGCGTGATGCGGGCTTCGGATGCTTGACGTCGGCCATTCCCTCACGCTACGTCTCTCTGCTGCGAGGCGCATGATGGAGTCCATGATCTCGACGACTCTGGCTCGCGAACTCCGCGAAGCGGGGCTCGGTTGGACCCCGACATCCGGCGACGCGTTCCAGATCGCATTCGAAGACTTCGAAGGCGACGTCTTCACGGTCAGCGACATGACGATCGAGCCGCATAGCTCGCCGAGCGGAACGATTCTGGGCTTCAACGGGACGACCGAATGGGCGCTCGACTCGGTCGCCGTCGACGACGCGCTCTGGCTCCCCCGCGAGGACCAGTTGCGTGACCTCCTGCGCGGCACCTTTCGCTCGCTTGCGCGCACGGTCGGGGCCGGGTCGCGTGTCGCGTACACCGTAGTTGTGTTGATCGACGACACGGATACCGCGCACTCAAGCGAGGACCCGGCCGAGGCCTACGCGCTGGCGGTACTCGCACTTATCCGATCGGCGCGGGCGGAGTAGCGGGCGAAGTCGCGGGCGGCGCGTCGGGCGGCGCAGGCCGTGCTCGACGTCCGACGGTCCGCAGCACGAGAAGCACGGTTGCCGCCACGACTCCGGCGAGGGCAAGCCACGGGACGAGCACTCCGAACGCGACGAGCACGGCTGCCCAGAATCCGGCGAACGCCGCCCAGCCGGCGCTGAGGCCCGACCAGAAGTCGGCGGGTTTGGTCGGGGGAGCCGCGGCATCCGATCGCACCTCAAGGGTGATGGTGGACATGCTGACCTGGTCGGCGAGGCCCCGCTGCTGTGCCTCCATGCTTTCCAACTCGGCCTGGCGGTCGCCAATCGCGGTCTCGATCGCGATCAGGTTGGCGGTGTCGGTCGCGGTCGATTCGAGTTGCAGCAGGCGCGCGATGGTGGCGCGCGAGGCGGTGACGCGCGAATCCAGGTCCTGGGTCTGGTTGGTGACGTCGGTGGACTGGATCTGCACCCGATCGGCCCTGCCCAGTTTCTTCAGCTGGTCGAGGGTCGCATTGAGCTTCGACGCTGGGATGCGCAGCAGCAGCGTCGCGCTGCCAAGGTCGCCGTTCGCCGCCGCCGTCTCGGTGCGCCCGTCGATGCGCCCGCCTGCTGCCTCAACGAGCGTGACAGCCTTCTGTGCCGAGCTGATCGGGTTGCCGGCCGTGATCGTGACCGCGCCCGTGACGACGATCGAGCGGTCGATGGATGCCGCGCCCGCCTTCGCCGCGGATCCGTCGCTCGCGATCCCTGGCGCAACCGCGTTGGCGCGAGAGCTCGTCCCCGAGCCGCCCGACCCGCCTGAGGCGCCGGATCCGCTCGAGGCGCTGAAGCCGGCCGCCGAACATCCGGTCAAAGACAGTGAGGCCGCCAGCAGGACTGCACCGACAGCTGCGCGCGAGTTCTTCATGCCCACGACGGTAGGGAAAAGCCCGCTGGCGCACAGCCCAACGTTCTGTTCTTTTCGAACGTCGGCGGCCACTCGGCGCTCGCTCGATGGCCGGTGCCTCGGGCTGCCGAGATCCGGTGATTGTTCGTAACAGGGTGCCCGGTCGTGAGGCAGCACCGATCACTGACCTGGGCATCACCCGTGTCGGCTGTTCACGCCATGTTGGTGCGCTGGCGGGCAATGTCCCTGACGGCGGCGGGTGGCGGTTTGTCGGGCTACAACCACGTCGGAGCGCTCTAGGCTCGAATCATGGATCAGCGCACCCTCGGCCGCACGGGCCGCACGATTTCGGTAATCGGTCTCGGCACCTGGCA
>JAYTXO010000215.1:0-7981 GCA_043742905.1 Microbacteriaceae bacterium
CGGGACGATCCGTTCGCGCCGTAGGTCACCGAGATAAAGTCGGGATTGCTGGCCACGAGTTCAGCGAGCGGGGCCTCGAGAGCAGCAGCAGCCGCCTCGTTGCGCGGCGGGTAGAGCTCGAACGAAAACGTGGGCGAGCCCGAATGCGACCCAGGCTCCGCGCCCGAGACACCATCGGGATGATCGTCACCGATCTCGAATGCCGCCACGAGCTTCTCCGCCTCAACCGTCCGTTAGCTCCGTGCGGGTGCACGTTTGCTGTCTGGAGCGGGTGCCGGGCTCGGCTTTCGCACCGCGCCGCTCACGCGACGCTGGGAAAAGCGTACCCAACTTCGCCGCGAGATTGCGCACTGTGTCGACAGGTCCGCCACGGAGGCGGCGTCCGATTAGACCTTCGCGGCGGTGACTGCGGCCTTGAGCTGCTCGGCGACCCGGGTGCTCGCCAATACCGTCAACCACGTGCCGCGCTCGTCATATCGGGTCTCGACCACCCGCGCGCGCGTGTGCGCAAGAGCGACCAGCTCTCCGCGGTCGTATGGCACCAGCAGCTCGAGTTCGACATCCGGATGCGGCAGCGCGCGCGCGATCCGACCGAGCAGTTCTTCGACGCCCTCGCCCGTTCGAGCACTGACGAACACCGCGTCCGGCTCCAAGCCGCGGAGCAGCAGCCGCTGGTCGTCGTCAACCAGATCGCTCTTGTTGAACACGATGATCTCGGGCAGGTCCCGAGCGCCCACCTCACCGATCACGTCGCGCACGGTCGCGAGCTGCGCGGCCGGGTCTGGATGCGCTCCATCGACGACATGCACGATCACATCCGAGTTGCCGAGCTCCTCAAATGTCGAGCGGAAGGCCTCCACCAGTTGATGCGGAAGATTGCGCACGAAACCGACGGTGTCCGAGAGCGTGTAAAGCTGCCCGTCCGGGGTCTCGGCTCGGCGCACGGTGGGGTCGAGCGTCGCGAACAGAGCGTTCTCGACCAGGACGCCGGCGCGCGTCATCCGGTTCAACAGGCTGGACTTGCCGGCGTTGGTGTACCCGACGATCGCAGCGCTGGGCACCTCGTAACGGTCGCGGTTGGCGCGCTTCGCCTCTCGGGCGGGCGCGAAGCCCTTGATCTGCTTGCGCAGCCGCGACATCCGGGTATGGATGCGACGACGGTCGAGCTCGATTTTCGTCTCACCCGGTCCGCGGCTGCCCATCCCGTTACCCGAACCCACCTGGCCACCGGCCTGGCGGGACATCGACTCGCCCCAGCCACGCAGGCGCGGAAGGAGATATTCGAGCTGCGCGAGCTCGACCTGCGCCTTGCCTTCGCGGCTCTTGGCGTGCTGACTGAAGATGTCGAGGATCACGGCAGTGCGGTCGATGACCTTCACCTTGATCGCGTCCTCAAGGGCGCGGCGCTGGCTGGGCGCGAGCTCGGCATCGGCCACCACGGTGTCCGCGCCGAGCGACTGAACGACCATCGCCAACTCCTCGACCTTGCCACGACCGAGGTACGTGGCCGGATCGGGATACGGGCGGCGTTGCAGCAGCCCGTCGAGCACGACGGCGCCCGCTGTCTCCGCGAGGGCGGCAAGTTCGCGGAGCGAGTTCTCGGCATCCTCGAGGCCCTGACCGGAGTAAACGCCGATCAGCACCACGTTCTCCAGCCGAAGCTGGCGGTATTCGACCTCGGTGACGTCCTCCAGCTCGGTTGACAGGCTGGCAACCCGGCGAAGAGATGCGCGGGCTTCACGATCAAACTGATCGCCGTCGACATCCGGGGCTCCCAACTGCTCGCCGGGCGGGTCAGACAGCCCCTCGGTCTGCAGGGCTTGCGCACCATCGCCACCGAACCGGGTGACCCCGGCGGCCTTGGTGCCCTCGCTGGCGAGTACGCGGTCGAGCATTTGATCGTCGTTGGTGCTCATCTTCGCTAACCCTAGTTCTTTGTTTTCGATAAGTTTCTCTGCATGGCCCCCCCGGAGCACTACTTCTCGGCGTCGCCGGGAGGGCAAGTTGTCTATCGCACGATTTCCGTTGAGCTCGCAGGACGGCGCCTCGATCTCACCACCTCAAACGGCATCTTCAGCCCCGAGAGAGTGGATGTCGGCACCCGGGTGTTGCTGGGTAATGTGCCGACGCCGCCGCCCGGTGGGCAGCTGCTGGACCTCGGCTGTGGCTGGGGACCGATCGCTCTTTCGCTGGCGTTGGAGTCGCCGCACGCTACCGTGTGGGCCGTGGATGTCAACCAGCGCGCCCTCGATCTGGTGCGCCGCAACGCCGAAAGCCTCGGCCTCAGCAATGTCAACGCCGTGACACCCGATGGTGTTCCCGACGATGTGTCGTTCATGACGGTCTGGTCTAACCCGCCGATCAGGGTCGGCAAGAATGAGCTGCACGACATGCTCCTACGCTGGCTTCCGCGCCTCGAACCCGGAACGGATGCCTGGCTCGTCGTACAACGCAACCTCGGCTCGGACTCGCTGCATCGCTGGCTGCAAGCGGAACTTCCCGACGAGTTCGCGATCTCGCGCGCCGCGACCAGCAAGGGTTTCCGGGTGCTGCGAGCTCGGCGCCGCTAGATGCTCAGATAGCCCCGATAGACCAGCTCGGCGGGACCACTGAGCGCCACGTGGTCACCGTCGCTCGTCGCGAAGACACGCACTCCCACGACGCCACCCGGCACCTCAACACGCCACTCGTCCGGAGCGGACGCTCCGGCCCAGTGGCGGATGGCGAGGGCCGCGGCGGCGGCCCCGGTGCCGCACGACAGAGTCTCGCCACTACCGCGCTCGTGTACGCGCATGCGGACTCTGCCCACCCCGTCGACGACCAGCGGATCAGCCGGAACGACGAACTCCACGTTCGCACCATCCGGCGGTGTCGGGGTCACGACGGGTGCGTGGCTGAGGTCGATTGCGTCGAGTTCTTCGTCGTCAGCAAGCGCCACGACTACGTGCGGGTTACCCACGCCGATTGGGAGTCCCGGCCGCGCGACGTGCAACTCGACCGCCGAGACCTTTGCCTCGCCGTCGAGGATAACGAACGGACCGAGATCGACCTCGAAGCCTTCGGCGGTGCGGGTGAGGTCGCGAACGCCCCCACGGGTACCGACCGCAATCGCCTCCCCCACGGCCAGGTCCACGAGTCCGTTCTCGATCAGGAAGCTGCCGAAGACGCGGATGCCGTTGCCACACATCTCTGCGGGGCTTCCATCTGCGTTGTGGTAGTCCATGAACCACTCGGCGGTCGGATCATCGGCCAGCGCGTCGGCTCCAGCCGCGAGCCGCGACGACCTAACCACGCGGATGACACCGTCGGCGCCCACGCCGAAGTGGCGGTCCGCAATGCCGGCGATCGCGTCGGCATCCAGTTCGATCTCGCCATTGGGGTCGGCGAACAACACGAAGTCGTTGCCGGTGCCGTGACCCTTTGTGAAGTGGAGTGCGGTGCTCACGGTGTCAGGCTACCGGCGCGGCCCGGGGCGCGCTGTCGAGCGCCGCGAGCGCCGCGAGCGCCGCGCGCGCCGCTGCCAGTCGCTCGGGGTCGTCGGTGGCGATCCAGTAAGTGCCGGCGTAACGGCCGAACCAGCCGACCTGACGTCGCGCGTAACGGCGGGTCAGCGACGCGGTCTGCTCAATCGCGGCCGACTCGTCGAACTCGCCATCGAGCTGAGCAATCACCTGCGCGTATCCGATCGCACGCGCCGCGGTGACGCCAAGGCCCGCGGGGCGCAAGGCCTCGACTTCGGCGACCAGTCCGTCGCGCCACATCCGGTGCACGCGCTCGTTGAGGCGCTCGATCAGGACAGGGCGCTCGGCGCGAAGGCCGAGTGTTATCGCCGGATGCCAGAGTTCGTTCTCGCTCGGAAGCCCCGCCCCGAACGGCTTGCCGGTGATGGTGACTACCTCGAGTGCGCGCACTAGACGGCGTCCGTTGTGCGGGCCGATCGCGTGCGCGGCAACCGCATCGACGCCGTGCAGCCGGTTGTGCAAGGTGCCGGGGCCATGCCGGGCGAGCTCCCCCTCCAGCGACTCCCGCAGGACTGGATCGTGGCCCGGGAACTGAAAGTCGTAGAGCACGCTCGACACGTAGAGCCCACTGCCACCGACCAGGATCGGGGTCGCTCCACGACGCAGGATGCCGTCAATCGCCGCGCGGGCATCCAGCTGGTACCGCGCAACGCTGGCTTCCTCGCGCGGCTCGAGCACATCGAGCAGGTGGTGCGGGATGCCGCGTCGTTCTTCCAGGGCTAGCTTCGCGGTGCCGATATCCATGCCGCGGTACTGCTGCATGGCGTCCGCGTTGACGATCTCGGCGGCGATGCCGTCGACCGCGAGAGCCTCGGCCAGGTCGAGCGCAAGCGCCGACTTGCCCGTACCCGTGGCGCCGACCACCGCAATGATTCGCGGATCGTCAGGCGGTGCAGCCGTCACCGCGGGAATCAGATCGAGCGACGGAGGATCGGGAGACCAATGTTGACCGCGCCGCCGGTGGCGGCCGGCGCGTGCGCGGGCACCGCGCAGGAGTCTGCTTCGGCGCGATTGAAGGCGTCCCCCGCGCGAGTCCGACGCACCGAGAGCGTGTCGCCCGCCGGCGCCGCGATGAGGAAGTGCGGGGCCGTTCGCGTCACGACGACGCTGACCACGTCGCCCGGCCGCGGGATCTGGCTGCCGATCGGCACGTCGAAGTGGACGAGCCGATTGTCTTCAGCACGTCCCGACATACGAGCGTTCGCGCCGTCACGACGACCCTCGCCAGCGGCCACCAGTACCTCGACGGTCGTACCGATGAGCTTCGCGTTCTCCTCGCCCGAGATGCGCTCCTGGAGGACGGTCAGGCGCTCGTAGCGCTCCTGCACGACCTCCTTGGGCACCTGGTCGTCGTATTCGGCCGCCGGGGTTCCCGGCCGGATCGAGTACTGGAAGGTGTACGCCGAGGCGAACCGCGCCTGCTCGACCACGCGCAGGGTTTCGGCGAAGTCCTTCTCGGTCTCTCCCGGGAAGCCCACGATGATGTCGGTGGTAATCGCCGCGTTGGGGATACGCTCTCGCACACGGTCGAGGATGCCGAGGAACTTCTCGGAGCGATACGAACGACGCATGGCCTTGAGGATCCGATCGGAGCCCGACTGCATGGGCATGTGCAGCTGCGGCATCACGCTCGGTGTCTCGGACATCGCGTCGATGACGTCGTCGGTAAAAGCGGCGGGATGCGGACTGGTGAACCGCACGCGCTCCAGCCCCTCGATCTCCCCGGCGGCGCGCAACAACTTGCCGAAGGCGAGCCGATCGCCAAACTCAACCCCGTAGGAGTTGACGTTCTGGCCGAGCAATGTGACTTCGATGGCTCCGTCACCGACGAGCAGTTCCATTTCGGACAAGATGTCGCCGGAGCGGCGGTCCTTCTCCTTGCCGCGCAACGCGGGAACGATGCAGAAGGTGCAGGTGTTATTGCATCCCACCGAGATGGACACCCAACCGCTATACGTGGATTCACGCCTGGCGGGCAACGTGGACGGGAAGATCTCGAGTGACTCGAGAATCTCGAGTTGGGCTTCACCATTGTGGCGCGCCCGCTCGAGAAGGACGGGCAGCGAACCCATGTTGTGAGTGCCAAACACCACGTCAACCCAGGGAGCTTTTTCGAGAATGACGGACTTGTCTTTCTGGGCGAGACAGCCACCCACCGCAATCTGCATGCCGTCGTGCTCGCGCTTCACGCTCGCCAAATGACCCAGCGTGCCGTAAAGCTTGTTGTCGGCGTTCTCGCGCACCGCGCAGGTGTTGATCACCACCACGTCCGCAGGATTTCCGTCGGCCCGGATGTAGCCAGCCGCCTCGAGGGAACCACTGAGTCGTTCGGAGTCGTGCACGTTCATCTGACAACCGAAGGTGCGCACCTCGTATGTCCGCGGCCGGTCGAGGGCGGCGGAGTCCGAAAGTGAATCCAGCAGAGTCATTGTGCGGACAAGACTACGACGGCGAAGCGTCGACTCGGAATCGTCGACCCTGAATTGCCGATACTCAATCGTCGGTACTCAATCGAACCAAGTCAGCGGAAGCGAACGCTGCTCCCCGGCGTGGACGGTAGCGCGTGCTCAACAGCGACTCGAACGGTGCTGCCCGAGTAGCCACGCCGCATCAGGAACGCGCTGAGGCGTCGCACCGCGGTTTCGTGGTCGTATGAACGCAACTGCGCCGCCCGCTTGACCGCGATCTCGCGGGCACGGCCGAGCTCATCGCTCGTCTCGATCAGGTCGAGTGCATACTCGATCGCCGCCGGAGCCAGCAGTCGGCGCTTGAGCTCGGCCGCGATCGCCGAACGACCAAGCCCCTTCCGCTCCTGGAGCGTACCAACCAGGTTCTGCGCGAGAGCCATGTCGTCGATGAGCCCAACGCCTTCGAGGCGACCGAGCTCGGACGCAACCGTGTCATCATCCAACTCGCGCGCCCGCAGGCTGCGCTCGACTTCGCGCTTAGACATGCCACGACGGGTCAACGCGTGCATGCTGATCCGTTCGGCACGAGCTTTCGCGGATTCGCTAGCCACCTCTCGCGGGGATTGCGTTCGCGAGGGTTCCGCTCGCGAGAGCTTCACATCGGCGGCGCGACGCTCGACGTGCTGCGCTTCGATCTGAGCCTCCGACTCGCCGAAGACGGATGCCAGAGTCGGGAGTCCATCGGCGGCGAGATCAGTGGTCGGGTCCGACGGGGCGCGCTGACCGCGTTCCGCGAATAGATAAGTGACCGAGGCGAGGCCGTCCTGCTGGGCCTGCGCTCCGTCGAACCGTTCCGATGTCATGAGAGTCCGCGACTACTCGCCCGAGGCCATACGGGCCACGAGTTCATCGTCGATGGACACGGGGAAGGCCTCCACCGCCTTCGCCGCTTTTACCTTCGCGTTCGACGAGACAGAAGCCGGGGCGAGAGCGGGGGCCGCCGAAGCCACGGCCGCGGCTGCAGCTGCCTTGCCGAGCTCACCGATCCCGAGCTTGGTCAGGATCTTGTTCTCGATCTCGAGCGCCATCGCCGGGTTCTCGATCAGGAAGTTGCGGGCATTTTCTTTCCCCTGTCCGAGCTGGTCTCCGTCATAGGTGTACCAGGCCCCGGACTTGCGGACGATCTCGTGCTCCACCCCGTAGTCGATCAGGCTGCCCTCGCGAGAGATGCCGATGCCATAGAGAATGTCGAACTCCGCCTGTTTGAAGGGCGGGGCCATCTTGTTCTTGACGACCTTGACGCGAGTGCGGTTGCCCACGGCCTCGGTTCCGTCTTTCAGAGTCTCGATACGACGAATGTCGAGGCGCACCGAGGCATAGAATTTGAGCGCTTTGCCGCCTGAGGTGGTCTCGGGGCTGCCGAAGAAGACGCCGATCTTCTCGCGGAGCTGGTTGATGAAGATCATCGTGGTACCGGTCTGGCTGAGGCCACCGGTGAGCTTGCGAAGCGCCTGAGACATC
The DNA here is from genome assembly GCA_043742905.1 of Microbacteriaceae bacterium. GTDB lineage: Bacteria > Actinomycetota > Actinomycetes > Actinomycetales > Microbacteriaceae > Lysinimonas. The sequence continues at coordinate 7,451 of JAYTXO010000215.1, forward strand.
AGGCGAGCCTGCAGACCGACGTGGGTGTCGCCCATCTCGCCTTCGATCTCGGCGCGGGGCACGAGCGCGGCAACGGAGTCGATCACGATCAGATCGATCGAACCCGAACGGACGAGCATGTCGGCGATTTCGAGCGCCTGCTCCCCCGTGTCGGGTTGGGAGACAAGCAACGAGTCGATGTCGACGCCGAGCTTCTTGGCGTACTCGGGATCGAGAGCGTGCTCCGCGTCGATGAAGGCCGCGATGCCACCCGCCTTCTGCGCGTTGGCGATGGCGTGGAGCGTGAGCGTGGTCTTACCCGAGGACTCCGGGCCGTAGATCTCGACGATGCGGCCACGAGGCAGCCCACCGATGCCGAGTGCGACATCGAGTGCGATGGAACCGGTGGGGATCACAGCGACGGGGGCGCGTTCGTCGCTGCCCAACCGCATCACGGAACCCTTGCCGAACTGACGGTCGATCTGAGCGAGTGCGGTCTCGAGAGCCTTCTCGCGGTCTGCTGGTGAGGGCATGGCCCGTCTCCTTCTATGT
>JAYTXO010000216.1:0-4445 GCA_043742905.1 Microbacteriaceae bacterium
TGCTTCTCTCCGTGGATCGTGAGAATCACTTCGCCGTGCCCGTCGGCGTCGTCGCGCCATTTCTCCAACTGATAGCGCCCGCGGTCCCAGATCGCGACATCGCCCGCGCCATATTCCCCCTTCGGAATACGCCCCTCGAAGGTGCCGTAGTCAAAGGGATGGTCCTCGACGTGGACGGCCAGATGATTCTTCGTCGGGTCGATCGGCACGCCCTTCGGCACCGCCCAACTCACCAGCACGCCCTCCCGCTCAAGCCGGAAGTCGTAGTGCAGCGAGCTGGCGTGGTGCTCCTGGATCACGAAATGTGGGTTGTCGGCGTCTGGCGTCCAGCTTGGGTCGCTCCCCGCCACCTCTCCGAACGGCTCGGGAGTTTTCGACTTGTTGCGCATCCGGCGGTACTGGGCGAGATCCTCGCCGCTGGGATCCTCGCCGCTGATGTTGAGGGCCGAATGGCCCGCCGACAGCTCGGCGAGTAGGTTTCCTTTCGCGGCCAGTCGTTTCAGCACCTCGCGTAGCTCGAGCTGCTTCAGACCCGGCGCGGCGATCTCACGCCAGGTGCGCGGGGCGGCGACGGTCGGGCGGGAGCGGCCGCGCAGCGAGTAGGGCACGACGGTTGTTTTGGCGCCGTTGTTCTGGCTCCAGTCGAGAAGCACCTTGCCGTAGCGCGCCGACTTCTTCATGTCGCTCACTACGAGCTCCGGATGATCGGCCTCGAGCGCCCGCGCCAGCTCGTGCGCCACCGCAGAGACACCCTCGCTGGACTGGGTACCGTCAAGCGCGGCGTAGAGATGGATGCCCTTGCTCCCGCTGGTCACCGGCTGCGGGTCGAGGCCCATTCCCTGCAGCAGCTCGCGCACTAGCTTGGCCACCTCGGCGCACTCAGCCAACCCCGCTCCCTCGCCGGGGTCCAGGTCGAGCACCATGAGGTCCGGATTCTTGCGGGTGCCACTGCGGCTGAACCGCCATTGCGGCACGTGGATCTCGAGGGCGGCCTGCTGCGCGATCCAGACCAGGGTGGCGAGGTTGTTGACGAGCGGGTACTCGTTGACGTGGTCGGAGTGCTGGATCGGACGGTGCAGGATCCAGCCCGGCGCCGAGTCCGGCAAGTTCTTCTCGAAGAAGACCTTGCCCGGCTTCTCTGCCGTGCCGACGCCCGAAACCCATCGTTTTCGGGTCGCTGGGCGGTCCCTGGCGGCGGGGATCAAGGCCTCCGCGACCCTCGAGTAGTAGTCGATGACCTCGGCTTTGGTAGTGCCGGTCTCGGGGTAAAGCACCTTGTCGAGGTTGGTGAGGCGCAGCCGGTGACCGCCGACCTCCACGTAGCTCTCGCCCTCGGAGGTGCTTGCTTTCGCCTCGGCCATACCGCCACGGTAATGACAGGGGTGTACATCGTTCACATTCGCGGAGGAAAATGCCAGGATGCGCTCCATCTGGAAGGGCTCCCTCAGCTTTGGGCTCGTCAACGTGCCCGTGAAGCTCTATGCCGCGACCGAAGACCACGACGTGCCTCTTCATCAGGTGCACGACACGGACAACGGTCGCATTCGTTATCAGCGTCGCTGCGAGATCGACGGCGAAATCGTCGACTTCGAGCACATCGCCAAGGCCTACGTCGATGGCGACGACACCGTGATCCTCACGCCCGAAGATCTCGCGTCGCTGCCCGCCGAGCGCAGCAAGGACATCGACGTGGTCGGGTTCGTGCCGAGTGATCAAGTCGACCCGATCATGTTCGAGAAGAGTTACTTCCTCGCGCCCGACTCGAAGTCGACGAAGGCCTATGTGCTGTTGCGCGAGACGTTGCAGGCGACGGATCGCACCGCCATCGTTCAGTTCGCCCTGCGTCAGAAGACGCGGCTGGCCGCCCTGCGCGTATACGACGACGTGCTGATGCTGCAGACCCTGCTGTGGGACGACGAGGTGCGCGAGGCCCGTTTTCCCGAGCTCGACGAGGTACCCGCGATCACGGATGCCGAGCTGAAGATGTCGAAGCAGCTCGTCGAGAGCTTCTCAAGCGACTTCACGCCCGAGAGGTTCACTGACGACTACCAGGCGCAACTCCGCATCCTCGTGCAGGCCAAGCTCGAGCACGGTGACGCCCTCGACACCGAAGCCACCTTCGGGCGTGCCGAGGGTCGAAGTGGAGCCGAGGTTCTCGATCTCATGGAGGCGCTGCGCCGCAGTGTGGGGAGCAAGCGCGCGGCAGAGCCCACTACGACGGTAACAAGTCCGCGGAGGAAGCCGGCGGCTCGGACCGCTTAGTTCGGCCGACTAGCTACTGGGTGCGTGACAACCTGGCGGCGTAGGGCATCAGCGCCCACGCGACGCCGCAGCTGAGAAAGACGAGTCCGCCCGCGATCCAGCCCGCCGGGACACTGACGACCACGTCGAAGATCAGCATCGCGATCCCACTCAGAGTCACAGCGACGACCAACAGCGCGAAACGCAAGATCACTTGCGCCGCTCGCACCAGGAACAGCTTCTCGTGTCGACGGAACAGCGCCCGATGCAGAGCGACCGGTGTGAGGGAGAGCACGGCCGCGAAAATCGAGAAGATCACCAGCGTCAGGTAGATCACAATTTCGAATGGTGTCAAAGTCGTAAAGCGCTGTTGGAACGCCATCGCCAGCAGGAATCCGGTGATGATCTGGGTACCCGTCTGCAGCACCCGCAGTTCTTGCAGGATCTCGCCCCAGTTCCGTTCGAGCCTTTGCACCGCGCTCTCTCCGGGAGCGGGGTTCATATCGGAGAGGTTCACGCCTGCGGCGTCATCGGTCATGTCCCGATGGTAGAGCCGCCCACGCCGGGGAACTGCCGGGCCGGACGATGCCGCCAGAGTTGCAGACTCGCGTAACTGCGCCAGGGCGCCCACGAGCCGGCGCGTCTGGCGAGCGCGTTTGGGGCGCTGGGCAATCCGAGAGCGTCGGCGCTCTGCCGGATCACCAGGTCAGTCTCCAGAAAGGTATCCGGGTTGCCCAGGGCGCGGAGGGCGAGGTAGTCGGCGGTCCACGGTCCGACCCCGGGCAGCGCGAGCAACTGGGCGCGCAGCTCGGCAGCGGGAGTCTCGATGTCGAGCCGGAGCTCGCCGCTTGCCAGGGCATTCGCGACCCGGATGATGGTGGCCACCCGGTTCGCCGGCCCGCGCAGCACCTCGCCACCGCGCTCGGCGATGGCCGACGCGGATGGGAACTGCCCCTCGCCGAGTGCCGCCACGAGGCGGCTCACCACCGTGCGCGCCGCGGCGACCGAAATCTGCTGGCCAATCAGGGTGCGGAAGAGCGTCTCGGCACCGTCCGCTCCGCCAGGGATCCGGATGCCAGGCACCTTCTCGACGAGCGGCGCGAGCACCGGATCCGCCGAGAGGGCCTCGTCGATGGCGACGGAATCCGCGTTAAGGTCGAACATCCGCCGCACGCGCGACGACAGTGCGGGCAGGTCCGCGAGGCGGGTGAGCTGCGCCGTGACGATCACGCCAGCGCGCTTCGGGTCGAGCCGCACGGTGACGTCGGCACGGCCACCGGGCAGAGCAAACGGGCGCGAGAACGAGGTGTCGTCGCCGACTTCAAGTCCCGGGATCGCGTGGTCGGCGAAGAAACGGAAGAGCCCGCGGCCGTCGAAAGGTGACCTCGCCGGCAGATGTAACGTCAGGGGCGTTGCCGAGTCGTCGACGAGGGTGTCCGGTGCAGCCGCGCCCGCCCGCATGCCCATTCTGGCAATTCGACGCAACTCGGTCGGAGTGCTCCGGTAGACCGTCGCGATCGTTTCGTTGAACTGCCGCAGGCTGCCGAAGCCAGCGGCGAAGGCGATGTCGCTCGCGGGCAGTTCTGTGGCGGCAAGGAGCGAGCGGGCGGTCTGCGCGCGGTTCGCGCGAGCCAGAGCGAGTGGCCCAGCGCCGAGTTCGGCGCGAAGTACGCGCGTCACGTGACGGGAGGTGTACCCCAGGCGGTGGGCGAGACCTTCGACACCCTCGCGCTCCACGACCCCGTCGTGCACCATTCGCATGGCACGAGAGGCCAGGTCGTCGTGGAGGTTCCAGTCAGGGGAGCCCGGCACGGCATCCGGCTGGCATCGCTTGCAGGCACGCAGGCCTGCTTCGTGCGCGGCCGCCGCGGTGCGGTAGAAGCTAACGTTGCCGGGTTTTGGGGTCATGGCCGGGCAACTCGGGCGGCAGTAGATGCCCGTGGTGTGCACACCCGCGATGAACTGGCCGTCGAACCGCACGTCGCGCGACGTGAGAGCGCCGTAGCGTCGATTGAACACCGTCCGCTCGTAGTCCTCGTCCACGACTCAACCATCGCACGGCCGATCGAGAGTTGTCAGCGGAAATCAGACATTGCCGGTGCCACCCACCATGGCCTCCCACCGGGCCACCCAAGATCTGATCGACTATCCTCACACCATGACCATGGAGGCACCCCGCAGCACCGCCGCAGCGGATGGCGTCG